>NZ_CP040755.1:0-302810 GCF_024585285.1 Colwellia sp. M166 | reverse complement strand
AGCTAAGTCAAAGCGTTGTTTTAACGGCTGCGCAATAATAACCCAATAATCTGCTGTTGATTTATCACTAACTTTTTCGCTATAAGTTCGCCAACGTTTACCTAAAAAGTTGACTTTTTTAAAGCCATTACTGAGCTCATTAATCAGCGTCTTCGGCGCATTTTCACTATGACTGACAACCTGATTATCCACAATAACTTGATAAGCAAAGTTACTGGTTATTTTATGCTTAATAATGCCTTTAGGTAGCTCAATAGCGCTAATAACTTGTGCTAACGAAACGAGTTCGTCGTCGAATAAGCTCTCTGCTTTATTCATGCTAGCTTTATAGCCCTCAATCGCAGAAACAAAGATCACTAAGGTAATAATGGATAGCAACATCAACACCAAGTAACGGCGAATAGACATATTCAGCTTTACGCCTTATTGATGGTGTAACCAACACCACGCACCGTTTGGATAAATTTTTCAGGTAATTTTTTCCGTAAATTATGAATATGTACTTCAACAGCATTACTCATAACTTCTTCACCCCATTCATACAGGCGTGATTCTATTTGCTCTCTAGATTGAATACGTCCGGCGTTCTCCATTAACGCTTTTAACACCATATACTCTTTTTTCGAACAATTAAGCATTTGCTCTGCAATAAAAACCTTATGGGCTGCACTGTCCAGTTTGACTGTTGATATAGCGATAATAGCACTATCTGCAGTGCCTAATCGGCGTTCTATAACGCGCAACCGTGCAAGCAGTTCATTAATATCGAACGGTTTAACTAAGTAATCATCTGCGCCAAAATCAAGCCCTTGTACACGCTGCTCGATAGTATCTCGTGCGGTAAGAATAATCACCGGTGTTGCTTGCTTTTTAGCTCGGAGCTTTTTCAGCACTAATAAACCATCCATATCAGGCAAACCTAGATCTAAAATTGCCATATCATGCTCATTAACAGCTAATGCTGTTACAGCATCATTTCCTGATGCTACATGGTCAACAACGAAACCTTCATGACGTAATGACTGCTGCAGTGCTTGTGCTAATGGCAAATCATCTTCAACGAGTAAAATTCTCATATTGTTACTTCAAAACCTCGGTAACTATTTAACTTACGTAATTTACTTAATTTGCTTGTCTTAGCTGGCTTTCCTGTATCGCTAAACAATAGATAAAACACCTAACGCTGACATAACCTTTGACAAAGCTAAGCTTTATGAACGTTACTTTGTCATATTTACTCCCACGACAAAGCAAATCAGTAAAGCTAGCGGCATTAAAGATATTATAACCTCAAATCAGAATAATAGATGCAAAATCAAGCTCTATAAAGCCTTAATTTTCAGGGGTCTATTTATTAAACGCCCAGCTAATATTTTAAAGCAATGTCATTAGTTATCTGCAAACTAAGCAAAATAATCGCGGTTAGTTCAAGAAAAATAACAAATATTAGCAATCATGCTAACAACCAAAATGCTGATATTTACTTAGATAACTTATCTAGCGTCTAGCGCTAAAAATCTAGCGTTTGCTGCTCTCCTTAGCTATTATTTTCTCGACCTGTACTAACAATAACTCGATATCAACTTGGCGATACTTATCTTCAATTAAGCAAGCTGCTCGCAGCGGCACTTGTTTAGCAATTAATAAATGTTTTTTAGCATGATGGTAACGCCGCTCATTAAAAAGATATTGAGCATAGAAAAAATTATTAAGTTTATTATCGGGTGAACTTACTAGCGCTTGTTTCAACAAAGCTTCGGCAATATCATCGTCACCAAAAGCTATAGGCCAAATTGGGGCTTTATGGTATAGCATACCTAAATTGCTATACGCTGCTCCTGTCAGCGCATTGGAATTTAACTCAATGGCGTGTTCAAAATCTTTTTTAGCCGCTTTTATATATGATAAAGCAGATAAACTACTACTTACCTGTGCAAAAGTCGATTTGATGATACCACTCCAGGCCCAAGCATCAGCTTGCATTGGGTAGTTAAATGTCAGCATTTCTACTTGACCAATAAGCTCAACAAAAGCATTTTCTTGGCTCTCGCCATTTAACTCAAAGTTAGTATGTGCCCAGTGCTCACTTAGTTGTTGCAGCTGTACCTCGATATTCATTGCTTTGACTGATTGGCAAAAAATAAAACTGGTTAAAATCACTAAGCAACCGACACTGGCTAGGAGCTTTTTAATGCTTTTAGCCTTAAGCGTTAAATGCTGCGGTAAATTTTTCATCGCTATCTCTATCATGGAAATTTCAAATTTATAGCGCTAATTAGCCGGCGCTAATGCCGAAATATTCGTGTTCAACAAATATTTAACTATTACATAGCTCTGTGGATGATAGACCATTATCAACGGTTAGAGTACTCATCAAGATAACCGTTAATTCTTAACATTTACTTAAGTCAGCTAAGTGGAGTAACACTTTCTTTAACGTCTAAAAAATATCAACTGACGCGCGCCTCAAACAACAGCTCGTTATGAATTAGCAAATAAAGTTATCTATTAGCTGTCTATAAATTAAAGACTTTATTAAGCCCTCTCAATTTAGCTGCAGAGATAAAAATAATGAAATAATGCTTGAAATAGTAACAAAACCGATATACTGTACATTTATACAGTATATCGAGGTAGATACAATGATTAACATCAATAAACTAAATTTAAAATTAGATAACAATAACTTAGCTATGAGTTCTAGGCTTAAAAAACCTAGCCAAAGGGCTGTATTTAGTGCTTGGTGTAATATTATTGAAGTAAATAATGCCTATGATTTATCTGCACATTATCAAGATATTTGTCAAAATCATCACAATGAACATAAGTGGATTTTAATGATAAACCCTGAAAATGACTCATTAGAACAACTATCCACTATGGGTAAAATTAACCCTGAAAGGATCTTAAAAGTGAACGCTAGCAAGGTTAATGTTAGTTTAGAGCAGATTAAAAATACTTTGCTCAAAGGGACTTGTTCAGCAATGATTTTATCCAACGCACATTATAATCAAGCGCAACTAAAGGAAATATCTCATTGCGCTGCTTTAGGAGAAACTCACTGTATTTTGTTGCAAACAACAACTGAACAAATAAGTCAATTACACTAAAGCGGCTTTGTTTAAACACTGTCATTATTTAGGTAAAATGATTACATAGCTAGAACGCTAAACAAGCTCGCGTCAAGCAAACTCTTCAATGGCTAACTGCATTTATGATAAACTAGGTTATTGTTTTTAATTGGTAACCTGAATGTTATGTCCATGCGGCTCCGAGCGAGCCTATTCTCTTTGTTGCCAAGCGATTATCTTGGCAAAAAAATCAGCCTCATCTCCTGAACAACTCATGCGGTCTCGCTATAGTGCCTACGCAACCGAGCAATTTGAGTATATTTTCCTGACTTATGCGAGTGCTAGCCAAGTTGAACAGTCTATTGAAGATATTGCTCAGTGGTCTAAACAAACTCACTGGTTAAAACTCATTATTCATCAAGTCAGTGATTATCAGAAAGACTTAGCGAGCCATAATAGTGCCCAAGTAGAGTTTTCAGCCTTTTATCGACATCAAGGTCAAATTTGGCAAATGCGAGAAAAGTCTCACTTTATTATTGAGCAGGGCCTATGGCGCTATCTTGATGGTGCAGTATCTGACAATCAAGTGGTACAAAAACCTAAACGTAATGACCATTGCTTTTGTGGTAGCGAAAAAAAATTCAAACACTGTTGTGCTAAAAGCCTTTAAGCATAAACTTCCATAAGTGGTGATTTAACAATGGTTGTTTGTACAGCAGTAAGCCAAGCATTAACATTAAATTCAGCTCGCTGCTGTGTTTGCGTTGAAGATTTTTGTTGATGTTTTTGTTGACAATATAAACTAGTGTTATCCATAACTTGCTGATTTATATACTTTACATCATCACGAAATGCCAATGGTTTTGGTTTCAGTGTATTAGCTAAACGTAGTTGATCTAATTGCTGGTTTTCAACCAAACTTGCTTGGTTAAATTCTTCCAACGCTTCAATATTTTTTAATGCTAACGGCGCTTCATCAGGTAATTGGAAATGTTTTCTTAGTTGTTCTGATGTGGTGGTTTTTTCTGCTGATGTGGTTACCGGTAATTTGAACTGACTGTGTGCTCGAACATCGTCAGTTAACATGGCGAGCATTAACGAAAAATCAGAACGACGTTCATGATGAACACTCTCATTAAGCTGTTCGCCTAACTGAAGTTCATGAACTAATATGTCATTTGATAACACGTTTGATTTCAAAATAATCTACTGTTTTACTACCGATAATATTAATATCGGCAGGACGATAAATTACTTTAGTGTTAATCGCAGTTATACCAATTTTACTAAGTTTCTAATGAATACAGAATATTGCCTAAGGTAAGTTACCCATTCACATTAGCCTCTGCTATAGGCTAATTTTTAAGACTGTAAGGCGAAACAAGGATTCTGTGGACATTCTCGGCTTTGATTAGCAGATTTTTCAAGCGTACAGCGCTATAAACCAAAAACTCAACACACCTAAGATTAAACAGTCACATGCTTCATTGGCCAACTAAGAATAAAGCTTGCTCCACCCTGTTCACTATCGATCACTGAAGCACTACCACCGTGCCATTCCATAATTCGACAAACAATAGCTAAACCTAAGCCAAAGCCCCCTGTTTCTCTATTACGTGAAGTATCACCGCGTGAAAAAGCATCAAAGATAGTGCGTTTGAAATCATCACTGACACCACCACCATTATCAGTGACACGTATCTGGCAATGATCTTGATGTTGCATAATAGTGATATCAATTTCACCATTGCCATATTTTATTGCATTAGAAATATAATTATTCAGGGCGCGACTAATAAAGTGTCGATCGGCTTCTACTTTTATATTGCCCAGAAGATTATTGACGGTAAATTTTTGCTCAAATTGTTGATAATTACAGACCTGTTTTTCAACAATTTCAACCAGCGATTCTGCAAAGAAATTCAGCGTTGGTTTTTCATTATCAAAACTAGCATAAATTAGCATCTCACTAATTAATTGCTCTAACTCACAAATATCTTTGCTAATTGCTGTGCGATATTTTTCCTGCTTAGCTTTATCATCTGTACACGCCAACATCTGTAAAGCAAACTTGGAGCGTGCTAATGGCGTGCGCAGTTCATGCGCTACCGCTGTTGACAATTCTTTGTGGGCATCAATTAAGCGCTTAATGCGACTAGCCATGGTATTAAAGGCTGTCACCATTGGCTCTGTCATTGTCGATCTTGCTTGTGGTGCGACAACATCAAAGCTATCTTGACCAAATTCAATAGCAGTTTTTCGCAATTGATCTAAATCACGAGAAAGCGGTCGTAACCAAAAGAATAATAAACAAGCTAAAGTAGCCAGTAAAATAACACGAATTAACGCTTCCATGCGGGGTCTAGTTGGCATTTTTGCCGGCCCTAACACTATCACCATTGCCGTATGGTTAATCAGGTGATGAATTTCTACCGCATCATTATCATAATAGATATGAGTATTATTTTCGCTAATGACATCACGCTTTTGATGACTGCTCTCTACCATTTGTTGTTCAGAAATCAACTTTAATGGTAATCGCCATTGTTCTGCAGCACCGGCAACAATTTCTTGCCATTCATCTCGAGGGTGTTTCTCTACATAATTAGACAGTGCTAACAACATAGTTTTATAACCCGTATAAGATTCTATATCTTGTTCGAGATAAGAACTCCAAACTTCATCAAGCATCCAAGAAAAGATAATAAAAATAGAGATGATCAGAAAGTATAAGCTGAAAAATGAGCGACCGAGTTTCATTAAAGTGCCTAAAAAGAAGAAATAAAGGCCGATGAGTTGCTATAACAACCCATCAGTTTATACATAGTAATTGTGATTAACTCCATGCATCTGGTACAAATAAATAACCTTGCCCCCAAATAGTTTTGATACGAAATGGCGTTTCGTTACTATCATGTAATTTTTTTCGTAAACGTGAGATACGTACATCAACACTGCGATCCATACCATCATATTCACGACCAACAACTGACTTGTAAATATAATCACGATTTTGTACTTCACCTGAGCGACTTGCTAATAACCACAATAAATCAAATTCTTGACTCGTAAGGTCAATATTTTCACCATGTAACTTAACTTGTCTTGAGCCGCGGCTAATATGTAAATTACCGCAATTTATCTCAGCATTTTCCTTACCGTCTGCAGGTAATTGACCACGACGTAATAAGGCATTAACACGAGCGAGAAGTACTCTCGGTTCTACCGGCTTAATGACATAATCATCAGCACCAATTTCTAAGCCTAAGACCTGATCAAAATCAGTGCCTTTCGCGGTTAACATTAAAATTGGTCCTTTAAAGTCAGGGCGCAGATCTTTACAAACAGCAAAACCATCTTTACCGGGTAACATGATGTCTAAAATGATCAAGTCTGGAACAAATTTATCAACTCGCTTTTCAACTGTATCACCTCTAAACTCTTGCTTAACGTGATAGCCTTCACTTTCTAAAAACTCAGTGACGAGATCTGACAACTGGCGGTCATCTTCAACGAGTAATATCTTTTTTACTGACGAATTATTATCTGACATTAATTTCTCCTACTTTATTATGCTGTTTTAACACAATTTTATGGTCGTATGCTTAACACAGTTCAACGCTTACTTTAGCCAATAAATAACGACCACTGAAAGTATGAATGACTCTAATGACATTAGCTTAAAATGTTTATTATTAATTAACAACGCTATGTACAAGGTGTTACTGCAATAGTACAACTTATTACCCAGCGATTACACTTAATTACACTAGTACTAACGACTTGAGTTTTATTACCTTTTTCTTAAAACGGCTAATAATAGCTTAATTCAAACTCACTATATAAACATAAAACTTTACTTAAAAATAAGCTAGATTTACTATATCGATTATAAACAAAACTTAACTATAAACTGTTATGAATCACGCTGCCAAATTGAAAAACTCACCAAGCGACAAGCAAAATGCAGATGAAATAAAAGCAAAAAAGTCTTTATTTTCCGTTATGCTGGTGGTGCTATTTAGTAGTGCCGGCATTGCTTTGCCTTACCCAATATTAGCGCCGCTGTTTCTTAATGAAATAAGTCCGTTGACCACATTTGCTGATTTACCCAGTAAAATCCTCTTAGGCATCATATTAGCAATATACCCATTAGGTGTGATTTTTGGCAGTTCAGTTTTAGGTGCAGCGTCGGGTATATACGGTCGAAAAAAAACCCTGATCATCACCTTACTATTAACGGTTATCAGTTATGTACTATCAGCACTTGCGGTTATTGCTGAAAGCTTCTTATTATTAGTGCTGGCGCGATTTATTACCGGTATTTTTTCTGGCAATATCAGTATCGCCAAAGCTGTCGCGGTTGATTTATCGCCGACATTAGATAAAACCTATACATTCAACTTGGTTAATGCCACGAGTTATTTAGGCTGGTTACTCGGCCCGCTAGCAGGGGGATTATTAGCGATATATGGCTTAGATATGGTGTTCTACTTCGCTGCCGTCGTACTGGTTATTGCATTATTCAGTGTTGCCAGTGTTTTACCTGCAGATGAGTTAAAAACCAAAGACATCACAATTAAGTTTAAACAACTTTTTAGTAAGCAAAATTCATTTGCCTTATTGGCCAATAAGCAAATTAGGCGCATATTTTTAATTTATTTGCTCGCGACACTCGGTCTCAATGCTTACTATGAATTTTATCCGGTTTGGTTGGTTGAACAATTCGATTTTTCAAGTCCCGACATTGGCTATATAACCGTAGTCTTAACCTTATTTATGACCATCACCAGTGTCTTTTTCGTCAAGCAGTTGAAATATCTATTAGGGTTAAAGTTTGGAGCGATGGTTGGAATGGTATTAATGGCGCTACTGTTTTGTTTACATCCGCTATTATCAGCCACCAGCGTTTGGCCGGTTTATGCCATGACAGGTGTCGCTATCGCCATTTTCAATGGCCTATTACCTGTGTATATTTCCGAGCAATACCACAACATAGAACAAGGCCAACTAATGGGATTAATTACCACCATTTTTAGTTTAGCTAATGTACTTATTGCCCTTATCGGTAGTGTATTAGCGTTATTTGGTGCTCATTGGGCCATTATTTTTGGTGCTATTTTACTGATTATTGCCGCCGTTGATTTTAATTATAGTCAAGCAGATATTCGCTAAGTTTAACGGTAAATATTGCTAAAAATTTAGCCTGATTGCCACTTAGGCTCTAGCCAGACATTGCCTTAATACCGCAGGGGCAACAAATTGTATGTCATCTAGATGGATGGCATAACGCCCTGACATTAATGCGCGCGCTTTGGCGCATAATATTAAAGCTTGTCTTGCTCTGGGACCTGCGCCCCAACGCACATGCTCGATAACACTCTGACAGTTATGGGCACGCGCGCTATCTGTTTGCTTGTTACTCTCTGGACGTGTCGCTCGCGCTAAGCTTGCGGCATAGCCCAGCAACTCATCTGAAACCGTAACACTGCGCACTAAGTCTTGTAGCGCGATAGTATCTTCAGCACTGAGAATGACATTAAATTCGCTGTGATTATTATCCGTTGTACGCTTAATAATTTCTATCTCTTCTTGCTCACTAGGGTAACCGACACGAATAAACATTAAAAAATGATCCAGTTGAGCTTCTGGTAACGGATACGTACCCGCTTGCTCTACCGAGTTTTGAGTAGCTAAAACAAAAAAAGGTTTTGGCAGTTTATAACAAAGACTAAAAAAAATACGACTATGCTTTGTTAATAATACATAACAAAGTATGTATTAATAAATGAAGCCGCTATAAATGTGAATTCTCTTTCGCGCTTATTTACAACTTCTGGTAGCATTAGCGCAAAATAATTACTGAGTTAACATATGAAAATCATCTCTTTTAATATTAATGGCCTACGTGCTCGCTTGCATCAACTACAAGCAATCATAGATAAACATCAACCGGATATTATTGGTCTACAAGAAATCAAGGTCCATAACGACGCTTTTCCGTTGGCTGATGTTGAAGCGATGGGCTATCAAGTTTATTTTCATGGTCAAAAAGCTCATTATGGCGTTGCCATGCTTTGTAAAAAACCTGCCGACGTGGTCATTAAAGGTTTTCCTTCTGATGATGAAGAAGCCCAAAAACGTATGATTATGGTACAAACAACCGACGAAAATGGCGAAAAAGTTACGGTATTAAATGGCTATTTTCCACAAGGCGATAATATTGCTCACGAAACTAAGTACCCATACAAACGTCAATTTTATAAAGATCTAATGCAATACCTAAATGAAAATCACACACCAGAAGACAATATTGTGGTGATCGGTGATATTAATATTTCACCAACAGATTTAGATATTGGCATTGGTGAGCCAAACCGTAAGCGTTGGTTAAAAACCGGTAAATGTAGTTTCCAACCTGAAGAGCGTGAATGGTTAGCTACCTTAATGAATTGGGGCTTTAAAGATACCTTTAGAGAACTACACCCTAGCCGAGCAGAAAGATATTCATGGTTTGACTATCGCTCTCGTGGCTTTGATGATAATCGAGGCTTACGTATTGATGTGGTATTAGCAACAGAAAAATTTGCCGGTCGTTGCCTTGAATCCGATATAGATTATGAACTCAGAGGCATCGAAAAGCCGTCTGATCACGCCCCGATTTGGTCAACATTTAGTCAATAATATGCCTATTCAAGCGCACATAAAAAGGGCTTATGCCCTTTTCACTTTAACTCAATAAAATTACTGATATTATGACTGCTTTGCATTACACCTGCCCTCTTTGTAATTTACCACTCGTTGGTCAAGAAAAGCTTTATCGTTGTGAAAACAACCATAGCTTTGATCGTGCGAAAGAGAACTACTTAAACTTATTACCTGTACAATTTAAACATTCAAAAAATCCTGGTGATAACAAAGCAATGGTCAATGCAAGGCGTGAATTTTTACAGCAAGGCTATTATCAACCCTTAGTTGATCGATTAGTGGCTTTATATCACGAAAAAATCGTACTTGAAGTAAATAAAACCGCACCGATCCTTGATGCGGGTTGTGGTGAGGGTTTTTATACCCATCAACATAAAACTTCAGAAAATACTGTTTATGGTGTCGATATTGCAAAAGAAGCAATCAAAAAAGCAGGCAAGAAATACCCACAATGTCACTTTAGCGTTGCAACATTATCCAAATTACCGTTTGCAGATAACTTGTTTTCATGGCTCGTCTCTGTTTATGCGCCAATTTTAGAGCAAGAGTTTACCCGAGTATTATCAAACGGTGGATTTTTGTTGACCGTAACACCGGCAAAGCAACATTTAATGCAATTAAAGCAGCATATTTATAACGAAGCTAAAGAACATGACGAAGAAAAACTACCGGTTGAGCATTTAACACTAGTGCATCAAGAAAGCATCTCTTATCCAATGCATTTAAAAACCGGTCAAGACACGCTCAATTTACTGTCGATGACCCCCTTCGCGTTTAAAGCCGGAGAGCAAGTCAAAAAAACCTTACTCAGCATGGAAGATTTTACTTGTCAGGCTGATTTTCTTATTCGTCTTTATCAAAAGGCGCCGTAAGAGAAAGTCACGCACTTTTAGAACATAATTGCTTAGAAACCCCAAGCATTGTCAGAAATAGTGCCGGCCTGAATCAGTTTATCGGGCCGGTTTATTGAGAGCTGTAACGGTTATTAAAGGTTAAGTTTAATAACTGCGCTAGATCGAGGTAACGTGGACGTTGGGTTGATAACTTAATATCACCACCACTTTGATTAACACGGGCAACACTTTCTTTGTACCAACTTGCCAATGTTGGAGGTAAAAATTTATCGGCTTTAATGCCCATAAAGATCAACGCTTGTAGTGGAAAGCTTAATAAAAACAAGCTGTATAATAATGCTTGCGGCAACACAAGCATTGAGCCGAAGTAGAGCTGCATAATCAGACAGAACAACGCTAACCCTGGAATAACTTTACATACCAAGCGACTAAATTTAACCACGCGATATTCAGCAAAATATTCATTGAGTTCTGCGCGTTCTGGCCATAAGTTCATGTACTTTCGGCCAAGCGATATAATTTCTAATACTGATAGCTTCATAGAGCACACACTACAACAAGGTTTCATTAAAAGATAGTACAAAGTTGTAGCCTTTAGTACGGTAAAAACTCGTTTAATAACATTTTATTGTATAACATCAACATTTTTCATAATTTATGGCACTATAATAAACCTCATTAAAATATTGTAGAAATGGCGCTTGGTTAATTATGAATAATAATTTTATTTTAGTTTTAAATTGCGGTAGTTCATCGTTAAAATTTTCCCTAATCAACCCAAAAAATGGCGCAACATTATTATCGGGATTAGCAGAGCGATTATTATCTGAACAAGCTATCATCAAAATTAAATACAACGGCGAAAAAGAGCAACATCTTATTCCCGTTCCCTTTGATCATCAAAGTGCCGTATTGTGCTTAGTTGAACACCTCAAACAATTGCACTTAATCGATTGCATCACTGCCATTGGTCACCGTGTGGTTCATGGCGGAGAAAATTATTGCCAACCGACGCTAATTAATGATGATGTCAAAACAGCAATCGAGAAATTGGCACGCTTAGCTCCTTTACATAACCCGGCTAATTTAACTGGTATCATTGCCGCTGAAGCTGCATTTCCAACATTAAAACAAGTGGCTATATTCGATACCGCTTTTCATCAAACGATGCCAGAAAAAGCTTATATTTATGGCATTCCTTATGCTTTATATAAGCAACATGGCATCCGACGCTATGGTTTTCATGGCACCAGCCATTATTTTGTTGCTCAACAAGCCGCCAACATTCTCAACAAACCCTTAGCGCAGTGCAGCTTTATTAGTGCCCATTTGGGCAATGGTTGCAGCATAGCGGCAATCAAAGATGGTAAAAGTGTTGATACCAGTTTAGGCATGACACCTTTAGAAGGCGTTATGATGGGAACACGTAGCGGCGACATCGACCCCGGTATTATTTTTCATTTGATTAATCAATTGAATTACAGTGTGCAAGATGTTGATAATATGCTAAATAAACAAAGTGGCTTACTTGGTGTGTCAGGCATAAGTAACGATTGTCGTACTATAGAAACCGCTTACATTGAAGATCACAACGTACAAGCAGCATTGGCACTTGAGGTGTTTTGCTATCGTATTGCCAAAGCTATCGCCTCATTCACAGCCAGTTTAACTGTACTTGATGGTATTATTTTCACCGGCGGTATTGGCGAAAACTCTGATATTATCCGAGAAAAAATTCTCGCTCAATTGAGTCTATTAAACTTTACAGTCGATGACGAGGCCAACTTAGCCATGCGCTTTGGCAAATCAGGACTTATCAGCAGTGAAGGCTCTCGTTCAGCATGGGTCATCGCCACCAATGAAGAATGGGTTATTGCTGAACAAACTTTTCAATTACTTAATCAGGAGTCTTAATCATGGCACATCGTATTATGTTAATACCTGCCGGTTTTGGTGTTGGGCTCAGTAGTGTAACTTTAGGCTTAATTCATGCCTGCCAACAACAAGGTATTAATGTTGGCCACTTTAAACCGATATCACAACCATCACGTAACGCTAGAGCAAAAAACAACAGTCAGTTAGTTGACATTGAAGCATCAGGCTCCATTGCCCTTTCTTATGTTGAACAGCAAATGGGCGATGGACGTAACGACATTGTATTAGAACAAATTGTAGAAAAATTTAATGCTATAGACAAAGCGCATGATGTGGTGATTATTGAAGGTTTGATCCCAACAACACGTCAGCCCTATGCCGGAAGAGTTAACCGCGATGTTGCTCGAGCACTTTCTGCTGAAATAGTGTTAGTTGCCGCACAAGACAATGACTCAGTAGAAGAATTTGAAGATCGCATAGAAATGAGTGCTGAAACATTTGGTGGTATTAAAAACTCGAAATTAATCGGCTGTATCATCAATAAAATCAACTCGCCTGATAAAGACGAATTTGGTTTATTGCCCCGTGAGCATGAATTTAACCAGCACTTAGATCTTGCACCATTAATTAACTTGTCGATATTTAAAAATCGTCACTTTGAATTATTAGGTACCGTACCGTGGGAAATGGATCTGATCGCGCCAAGAGTGCTCGACGTTGCCAGCTACCTCAACGCCGACATTATTAATAGTGGCGATATGGCGCACCGTCGTATTCGCAGTATCAGTTTTTGTGCCCGTAGTGTCGATAATTTAATGAGCCACTTACAACCCAGTCGTTTAATTGTCACGCCAGGCGATCGGACCGATATCATTATTGCTACCTGCCTGTCGGCACTCAATGGTACAAAAGTTTCAGCACTGGTACTGACCAATGGCTATGTGCCTAATAAAGAAATTCTTAGCCTATGCCAACAAGCACTTGATGCCGGCTTACCGGTGCTTTCAGTACCTTGGGATACTTGGCAAACCTCACGATATTTAATGAATTTCAACCCTGATATTCCTGAAGATGATTTACAACGACAAGAAAAAGTAAAAGAGTTTGTTGCCGATAATCTTGCTGAGGATTGGTTAACACAACTCAGTAACAAGGCCACTATTAGCGATAAAATGTCGCCACCTGCCTTTAGACACAAACTCACCGAACTAGCTCGTCACGCCAATAAGCTTATCGTATTGCCAGAAGGTACAGATATACGTACCATTAAAGCTGCTGCTATTTGTGTTGAGCGTAATATTGCTCGCTGTCAATTAATCGGTGATAGGGAAACCATTTTACGTATTGCGGAGCAGCAAGGGATTAATCTACCAACAGGTTTATTAATTACCGATCCTGAAAATATTCGTGATAATTATATCGCGCCCATGGTTGAGCTACGTAAGGCCAAAGGCTTGACCGAAGTAGTTGCCAAACAAGAATTACAAGATAATGTCGTACTAGCGACCATGATGTTACAACTTGGTCAAGTTGACGGCTTAGTATCTGGTGCAGTGAGTACCACAGCCAATACTATTCGACCGGCATTACAATTAATTAAAACCGCCGAAGGTAGCTCACTGGTTTCATCGATTTTCTTTATGTTGCTCCCCGACCAAGTACTTATCTATGGCGATTGTGCTATCAACCCAGAGCCGAACGCTGAGCAATTGGCCGATATCGCCATTCAATCAGCTGATTCAGCAATACAATTCGGTATTAAACCGAAAGTGGCCATGATCAGCTATAGCACAGGTACATCAGGTTTTGGTGCTGATGTTGAAAAAGTGGCTGCCGCTACAAAAATTGCTCAAGAAAAACGTCCAGATCTCATTATTGACGGACCTCTGCAATATGATGCCGCTATTATGGAAAATGTTGCTCGCAAAAAAGCCCCAAATAGTCCGGTTGCTGGCCAAGCTAATGTCTTTATTTTTCCAGATCTTAACACCGGTAATACCACTTATAAAGCCGTACAACGTTCAGCAGATTTAGTCAGTATTGGCCCAATGTTACAAGGAATGAGAAAACCGGTTAACGATTTATCCCGTGGCGCTTTAGTTGATGATATTGTTTACACCATTGCATTGACTGCAATTCAAGCACAATTGTAGTCTTATAACGAAAAAAATGCTTGCAGCTAAGATCTATAGTAGAAATAACTAGATCTTTAGCTGCTTTATTCATTAGTACAAGATTTTGCTAACTTATCTTAAATCTTAACTTAACAAGATTACCTGATATTTTTTAACCAACTAATTAAATTCATATAAAACATAAGATTGAGTAGTTAAACAATAGTTGCACACAATGATATCCACAGCTTATGTGGATATCATTTAAAGCTAATATTATAATTAGTGGCTTAAATTGGCTTTATATAGCTCAATAGAACTACAAATACACTCACTTCATAGCAATAACTCCCCTAATAGCGACTAAACACAGGTTAACCAGTGTTGTTTATAAAAATAATTCATTACAAAAATCAAACCATCAATACTATAGCCTCTAGAGTTCCCTGCTATTAACCGCTATAGTATTAACAAACTACCTAAACAAAATTGATTTATGAGTCATTTAACTTTACGTCGCTTATCTGAAACATTTGCTATTCATAGTTTACGCCGTGAAAGCTCAATTCCCGATGTTGTTTTTAATGCGCCAATATTTTTCTTGGCAAAAACTTATGATGAGATCTCAATCGTCATTCCAGAGCATATTGAAATTGACAGTGAAGAAGTTGAGCTTGGTTGGCAGGCATTTGAAGTTGTCAGGCCATTGGATTTTAGTTTAACCGGCATCATGTCAAATATATCAACGGTTTTGGCGAATGAAAAAATTAGTATTTTTGCCATTTCAACCTTCGATACTGACTACATTCTCGTAAAATCAGATAAATTTGAAGCGGCTAAAGCTGCCCTTATAAAACAAAACTATCAAGTGATCTAATTCAGGAAATATCATGACAATACTTTATGGCATAAAAAATTGCGATAGCGTAAAAAAAGCCAAAAAATGGTTAGAACAAGCAAATATCCCTTATCAATTTCACGACTTTCGTAGCGATGGCTTCAGTGCAGAACTATTACAAGAGTTGCTGACCTTTACCGACCTAAGCGCACTGTTAAATAAGCGCAGCACGACATTTAGAAACTTATCAGATGAAATTAAAAGCAACCTGACTGACGAGGTTATAACTGAAATTATTCTCGCGCAACCGACGTTAATAAAACGCCCTTTACTAAAACATAACCAAGCACTTTTAGTTGGTTTTAAAGATAGCCAATATCAACAAGCATTTATTTAGAGGTTAGTGACATTATGCAAAAGCACAGCAACAGCACAGTTTCATTAGCACAAGCGCTTATTGAGCGCCCATCAGTCACCCCTGAAGATTTTGGCTGTCAGCAGTTAATGGCTGAAAGATTAGCTAAATTGGGCTTTAATAATGAGAGTATGCTGTTTGAAGACACCACTAATTTATGGTCAAGAAAAGGCGCATCAGGACCGGTTTTCTGCTTTGCTGGTCATACGGATGTTGTACCCGCTGGCAATTTAGAGCTTTGGCATACTCCACCTTTTGAGCCCGTTATTATCGATAATATGCTTTATGGTCGTGGGGCTGCAGATATGAAAGGCAGTTTAGCAGCGATGATCGTTGCCACTGAACGTTTCATTACTGACCACCCCGATCACCAAGGCTCTATTGCATTTTTAATCACCAGCGATGAAGAAGGCCCTTTTATTAATGGCACCACACGGGTTATTGATACCCTTGAAGCGCGAAATGAAAAAATTACTTATTGTATTGTTGGTGAACCATCAAGTAGCAAGCAATTAGGTGATGTGGTTAAAAATGGTCGCCGTGGTTCAATATCTGCTGAGCTACACATTCACGGTAAACAAGGTCATGTTGCTTACCCTGAGCACGTGATCAACCCCATTCATCTGGCTATGCCTGTCTTAGCTGAATTAAGCCAAATGCATTGGGATAATGGTAATGAGTATTTTCCTCCGACCAGTTTTCAACTGTCAAATATTCAATCGGGTACCGGTGCTACCAATGTTGTACCAGGCCATTTAACAGCCTTATTTAACTTACGTTATAGTACTGAATTAACTGCAGAGATGATTGTTGATAAAGTAGAAGCTTTATTAACTCAACATCAATTAGACTTTGAAATAAACTGGGTATTTAACGGCCAACCTTTTATTACTGAGCCAAGCACACTGGTTGACTCGGTTGTACAGGCGATTGAAACCTGTTGTCAGATCAGTCCTGAACTTTCTACTAGTGGCGGCACCTCGGACGGACGCTTTATTGCCCCAACCGGGGCCCAAGTTATTGAGCTTGGCCCATGTAATGCCACTATTCATCAAGTGAACGAGTCTGTTTCAGTGCCTGATCTTATAAAACTTACCGATGTTTACTATCACACTTTGGTTAATGTGCTAGCCAATCATGGGTAATATGAGCGAGCTCGAGTTAATGTTAACCGGACAAACTGCACAGCATATACATTGGCTAAGTGCAAATATTGGTATTCATCATGAGATGGTAGCTGGCTTTAGTAAACTGCAAGCTGAGGCAAAACTTGCTGGCATAGAATTAACGATTGCCAGTGGTTTTCGTAGCTTTGAACGTCAATTAGCCATTTGGCAAAATAAGTTTTCAGGTCAAACACCAATAAAAGATGCCAGTAACCAAACGGTTGCTCTTGAACAACTGAGTATCGATGAAAAGATACACGCTATTATGCTATTCTCTGCGCTGCCTGGCGCTAGTCGTCATCATTGGGGTTGTGACATTGACGTTTATGCAAAAAATTTACTACCAACAGGGCAATCTTTAGCATTAGAGCCTTGGGAATACCAAGCATCGGGGCATTTTTATCCGTTAACTCTTTGGTTAGCTAAACATGCGCAACGCTTTGGTTTCTTTTTACCTTATGATAAATTTCGCGGTGGTGTAGCTCAAGAGCCTTGGCACCTTTCATATTTGCCCTTATCTCAACACTATCAGCAGGCATATAGCCAAGCTCTATTGGCAAAAACGTTAGCCAATTGCGATATTCAAGGTAAAACACAATTAATGGCAATATTACCTGAACTCTATCAGCGTTATATTGTTAATATAGCCAACACCTAATCACTTGGTGAGAAATACATATGAAGACCATTTATCGGAGCGATAATATATGACCAGCATACTAACTGAAAGCTGGGTTGCCCCAACTATCGTGATCATTGCTTTAGTTATTTTGATTGGCAACTTAAGTACCTTTCAAAAAAGTGCTAAAACCCCTTTACGTAAGAAGGGTCTGAATGATTTAAAAGAAACCTTGCCACGAACACAAAAGTCTGCACATAAAATGCCAAGCTTTTCTACCCCCTCTGATACTAACCATAAAGCAAAAAACTCCGATTAACGGAGTTTTTTATTAACAGCAAACTTAACGAGCTTTAGAAAGCGTCTTTAAATGATAAACCGGATTCCATGACATTAAATGTTTTCTCTAATGCTTGAGCAGATAGTGCTGTGCCTTGCTCATCATATAATGTAACGGTAGATTTTTCAGCCTTGCCTTCTAACTTAAACTGGTACTTACCATTAGGTAGATCTACAACGGGTAAAGTATCTCCCCAAATTCGGTCCCAAAGGCTAAATTCAGGTTGGAGATAATCAACATAATAAATTTTAGTGGTTTCATTCAGATCTGTGATTATAAAACCATGATCTTCAAAGAATAGTGGCAAATTAGACCATAATAAATCAACAGCTATCTCAATAACATATGCCGCTTCACCGACACTATTTTCACCTAAACTAACGAACTTCTGATTGGCACGCATTAAACGATTTTCTTGCTGTTTTAACCGATATTGATAATCAACTTGTCCTATCACTTCATTAAGCATGTTCATTTCAGCACGCTGTTGATCAATAATATCTATGCGCTTGCTACCACCTGCTTTATCCGTTTTAAGGTAATCAATAAGCTCAACAGTTAACGCAACACTTCGACCATGAGGCTTGCTTTCAAAGCTATAGCGATAGCGAATACTCTCAGAGCTTGCTATTGACTTAAAGAGCCAAGAGCCGTCTTCGGTTTCATTGTTGAACCAATCAGATTCAAACACTAAACCGCTATCATCAACTTGCTTTAATTCAACATCAGCTGTCGCTAACTGATCTTTTAATGCCTGTAGCACAAAAGCTTGTAAATCACTGTCATCAAGTACTTGGTCAAACCAAACGGTTGAGGCTGCTGAGTTGCCCTCTGTTCGAGTAGATGCGGCAATCGGTAGCACAAGTGACGGTGCACGTACATCAACATCAACGCCAACAGGGCCCTGATGATTTATTTTATTACTGACAAAATAGGTGTCAAAATTGGTCGGTTTATCTAATCCCGCAGGTACTTTTAACGCTTTTGCTTCTTTTTTGTGCGCGTATTCAAAATCGCCTACCGTCTTGTTTATTATTTGCAGTACCGCAGCTAGCAACAGCGACACTCAATAATGAAAAATAAAATATCTTGCGATTCATTAACACTCCCGAGGATAAAAATCTGAATCTTTCTAAATTTAATTTTGCTTGTTGATTATTTATAATTAACATTTTAGTTATGATGACAGCACCAAGAAATGTGTGTCTAACGTTCAAGCAATACATCAATAACGTCGTTTTGATTACTGAATCTGAGCTAAGTTCCCTCAGAATCATCTCTTTTATTTAAAACACGTAAATTATTGTCAATAGCGCCAAATACAGCCGCGCACCATGGTACTTGCCTGAAAATGCAAACACAAGATACTGCAGCATATTTATCATAAAAATAACAAAATAAAAGCAGATTAAAGCCAGTCGTTAAATTCAAATCAAAAGGCTAGCTTACTTTGGTAAACTATTATCTCAGCATGCTGTTGTTATGTTACAACGCTAAAGTTTGACGATGAATCGACCATAACCACTTTATTTCTCCCTTTCGCTTTAGCATCATATAAAGCGTCATCAGCTGCCGCTAAATAACAACTAAGATCTGGGCTTTCTTCTTCAATGATGACAAGACCAATACTGACCGTAATAGAGAAACTTTCCCCGGCCTTTGACTCCATAGTGAGGCCGGCCATAAATGCACTGACGCGCTTAGCGGTATTCTCGGCATCAATACGGTCAACATCAAGACATAATACGACAAATTCCTCGCCACCGACCCTTGAGACAATATCTTCTGCTCGGGTGTTTTCCGTCAAACAATTAGCAAAGGCGATTAACGTCTCATCACCTGTCGCATGACCATAGGTGTCATTGATAGCTTTAAAATGATCTAGATCAAATGCCATCAGCATACTAATATTTTTACCTTGCCTTCTGCGTTTGAACGCTTGTTCTGACAGTAATTGAAAACCACGGCGATTAAGTAGCCCGGTCAATGGGTCGCTCTGAGCAAGCGCATTTAATTTATACTGCAGTCGCTCAGCAGAAATCAGCACTAAACCGAACATGGAGATAACTTGAATGAAAGCAATCATAACAAAAGTAGTAATACTATAAGCACTTGAACTTACAACAAGTGGCGGCAAACTATTTGGCACAGTGATCGTTTTAAGAATAGATAACACCGCTAGTAGTGCAAAAGCATAACCAACGGACACGGATGTGATTAATCGTGGTGAACGATAACTGATAAACTCTTTAGCAATGGCCAGCTGATAAAATGCACAGGTTGTAAAGATCATAGTATAATTTAGACGAAATAAAGCGCCATCTTCAATCCACTGCAAGGCGACAGCCGCTCTACTAGAAATAGCAACAAGAATAACAATCAAAGCAGGTAAAAAAACGAAGAATGGCGATAGCCTATCTCTATTAAAAAAGTACCTAGAAGCGCTTAACCACATGACATGGGTCAACATAATAAAACCGATGACAAGTAATAAAAAACGCGGTTCTGCAGAGCTAATATTGAGTAAGACAAACAAAAAGCACAAAGCTATGGAAAGATGCGCTCCAGCCCAAAGTCCCATACCTGGAATACGTAAAATAGAAAAACGCATATAAATATACGCTAAAAAGCCTAAGACATTCAGTGTTAAAAAAATAAACACTAAAGTTTTAATATCAAGTACTTCCATACGAGAGAGTGATTATCCAATCATGATAATAAATAAACTAAGAGATTAACCGCGAAGGCCATAAAATTCAACAACTACTGTTGATGTATATATTTAAATTGGCTTAAAAAATAATCCGCACGGTATTTAGCAAAGCTACAGTTAGAGGAAATAAAATTTAACGCGTTTTAAACATTGCCAATTGATTAACGATTTTTTCTGTCACTTCACTCAGGTAGTGTCCCTGCTGCTGTAGTTCAGAGCAGTCATTTGAATTTGAACTAGAAAGCGCTTTCAGCTGCTCAATTTCTTTGGCTACGTTACTGACCAGCTGATTAATATATTGAATATCAACACTATCATCTTTATTCTCCTGACCAATCAGCGCTAAAATCCCAGTGATATTTTCACAGGCAAGCTCAAGTTCTGTTTGACTCGCTGTTGTGTGCTTGGATAAAGAGGTGATCGCTAGCGATTGTAATTTCATCTGCTGCTCAGCATCAAGTACAGCGTCAGATATACCTAATATAATCTGGTTGATTTCATCCAAACTCTCCTGCGTAGACTTGGCCAAATTCCTCACTTCATCAGCAACAACAGCAAATCCTCGACCATGTTCACCTGCTCGAGCCGCTTCAATCGCAGCATTTAACGCTAATAAGTTGGTTTGGTCGGCAAGGTTGTCAATAACAGAGACCACATTGACAATAGACTTGGTTTGCTCAGATAAGGTTTGAAACTTATTTTGCAGCCTATCATTATTTTCTATATATGAGCCTAAATCTTTAACCATTACGCCCATGGTACTATTGGAACGAAGTAAGCCTTGTTGTGTGACTTCCACTTGTGAACGAGTTTCTTCCGCTTTAG
Organism: Colwellia sp. M166; assembly: GCF_024585285.1. Lineage (NCBI taxonomy): Bacteria > Pseudomonadati > Pseudomonadota > Gammaproteobacteria > Alteromonadales > Colwelliaceae > Colwellia > Colwellia sp. M166. Next base: position 281,272 of record NZ_CP040755.1, on the reverse strand, counting down.
CTTGTAAAGTAATCGATGTTTTATCTAATTTTTCAACTTGAATCGTCAAAAACCCAACTCGACTGTCTTGCTCTTTAATTCTAATCGCAATGTTTTGGGTTTTAGCTTTTAATCGTTCGGAAATTTCATCAGAATTACTTGCCTGCTGCTGAATATCGACTAAAGCGCCTTGAACATTCTGTCTAAAGCCATTAATAACATTTAATACCTTGCTTATTTCACTATTATATTGACTATTAATTTCACAAGGTACAGAAAGGTCTTTCTTTTCAAAATTTTTCATATAATTAGTGACACTTTTTAATGAGTCAACGCCCCAAAACTTCTCATCAATATCATGAATAATTAACAGTACAACGACAATAAGTTGCGTGATTTGTGAAAATAGCGCTTGGGTAAAAAGTGTCGCATTGACAAATAATGCTATTGCACCCAACCAGTGAATAAATCTCATTCTAAAAAATAATGAACGCATTGGTGATCTCGTTATTAATGTGTGAAAAGTAAAAGTGTTTGCTATAATTTTTACATCATTGCATAAGGTTTTGAGTACAGAAAACCTTGAATTATGTTTACCCCTGCCCAGCGAATATAATCTGATTGCGCTTTAGTTTCGACTCCCTCAGCAACAATCAAGCTACCTTTTGAAGAACATAATTCAATGATGCCTTTATATAAACTTGTGGCCCATAAATCTTCAGGTACATTTTTAATCAATTGTAAGTCTAATTTGATAAAGTCAAAATTAACTTGGCTTAAACGAATTAAATTTGAATGTCCTGAGCCAAAGTCATCAATGGCGATTTTAAAGCCTTCGCGCTGTAAGTTTTTGATACGTTCAATGACGATATTATCGTTAATGGCAATAGTATCCTCACAAATTTCAAGCACTAATTTTTGCTTATCCATCTGACTTATATGCTTTAATGTTGTTTCCCACAGATGAGTAAACATTGCATCATCGGTTAAAAGCTTGCCTGAAATGTTAATCCATATGCTGTTTTTTATGGCCGACTTGAGCTTTTGGTTAATAAATAAATCGTCTAATTGCTGACAGGTCATTGCCAATAATAAATCAGCATTTTTATTTAAATACTCAAATAAGACTTGTGTAGTTATTTTTGTTTTTGTGCCTTTGATTGAACCACGCGTTAGTAATTCTTGACCGTAGATAGCGTCTAAAGAAGCAACAACTAAATCTTGTACGTACCATGCTAATTTTGCCTGCTGGCCATGATATTGAAACTCAAACATAAGCATGCTCAACATGTTCAAGTTGAGCATAAAAAATATCTTCCTCAGCGAGGCGAGTCGTCATTTCATTTAAAAACTGTTTGATATGATCCGTATGCTTTGCTCTAAGCACCGTATTATGAGGGAAAAGCATCAATGCACTGATGATCTCATTAATTTTAAAGCAAGCTTGATGGAGCATGCTGTAACTTTGATCAAGCCGCTGCTTTTGATGCTGACTTTCATATTTATGCTTAAGCGCAGGATTTAAAAATGTTTGCTCTAACTGCAGATGAACTTTTACCGCTTGAATTAAACGTTTTATTTTAGCATCAAGTTGAAGTACGCAATATAGCGATTGAGACAACATTAAGGTGATATTTTTAATTTCTTGATTTATCTGTATATGCTGTTTTATCAGCACTTTAGACCAATCTTTTGCAAATTGTTCACTTGGGCCTAACGCCTGCCAGTTATTATCATTACTTGTAAAATTCATTCAGTGACTCATAAAAAACACATAAGATACATTTTAAAAGCATCTTATGTGTTTTAAGGCAAACTAGCAACCAATAAGTGCATATTAAATGTATCTTCTTGTGATTTTATTGCTTACCCATAAACTGGTGAGCCCAGAGGTTAATTATTGTACATTGTGCGGCGCTTTCAGCTCCTCGTTAGCTTTAGTACCCTGACATGCGTTACAATAGCGTTTTTTCATAACAGCTAGGTTTATTGATGAGTGAGTATTTGGTATTAACGGCAATGGGTCCCGATCGCACCGGCAGTGTCAGCGATTTAACTAAGTTAGCTAGTGAATGTGGTTGTAATATTATTGACAGCAGAATGGCGATATTTGGCTTAGAATTTACCTTGATCATGCTGCTTACTGGTACTAATAAAGCAATTTATCAATTAGAGAGTAAACTACCCGCGGTTGCTCATGAGCTTGAACTTATTACCATGATGAAAAGAACCTCAGGTTATCGGGAGCAAGATTTCGTACATCATTATCAAGTTGATTACGCCGGTATCGATCAACCCGGTGTTTTAAAAGCCGTTACCGCTTTCTTTGCCACCCGTAATATTGATGTCTCGTCATTAAAATCTGAAATTAATCAGAAAAATAATCACATGAGTGCTTCATTATTAATTGCACTGATGGAAGAAACCAGTATCGAACAACTTGAAAGTGATTTTGTCCAATTGTGTGAACAATTTGATGTGCAAGGTTGTATCAAGAAAATTCAATCAAACTTATTTTAAAGAGAATGTAACGTTACAATTTAACACCAGCCAATCTTACTGATGGTAAATTCAGATAAAGCTATTCTATGAAGTGTTTACGCTAGACAGTATGGTTTAACATCTCTAACATTATAACGCATTCAAAAAATACTAAGCAGAGCAGCCATAAGCCTCACTGTATTCATAATCATAATCATAAGGAAAATAAAATGGCAATCGACGTTGGCCAAGTAGCACCTGACTTTACACTCTTAGATCAAGACAGTAACCCTGTTACTTTATCTGAACTAAAAGGGAAAAAGGCACTACTTTATTTTTACCCTAGAGCAAGCACACCAGGCTGCACTATACAGGCTAAAGGTCTACGTGACTCTAAGGTAGAGCTTGATGCACTTAATGTTGTCGTGCTTGGTATTAGTCCTGATACACCAAAAAAACTAACAAACTTCATTAATAAGCAAGAGCTTAATTTTACTTTACTCGCTGATGAAGACCACGCTGTTTGTGAAAAGTACCATGTATGGCAATTGAAAAAATTCATGGGTAAGGAAAATATGGGGGTTGTTCGCACAAGCTTCCTGATTGATGAAAATGGTAACATTGAACATGTATTCAATAAGTTCAAAACTAAAGATCATCACCAAGTCGTATTAGATTTTTTAAAGACGCTTTAATGTTAATTTTATAAGTAATACCAAGTCTAATAAGTTTGTTCCCACTCAAAGCTTAGTAAAATTGGTCTAAATCCCAAAACTAAAAAAGCTTAACACTTGAGTGTTAAGCTTTTATTATCGTTCACTTATCTAATTTAATGTAAATTAGTGACTAGTACCCTTCTCATAATTAATTTTATTAAAAACATTATATTTTCCTGATGGTTTCTTCATCGGTAAACGTTTAATTTCTTCCAGTGTATTGGCATCATAAACAATTAAAGCGCCATCATTATCCCAAATACTTAATAAAACGTATTTACCATCTTTGGTAAACTCAACATGGGCAGCAGTTTTCCCCGGCACAGGCGTTAAGGTTTTTACAATCTCTAACGTACTTTTATTAATGACATGTACTTTATCTTTATTTGGTCCAAAAAACACATCAACCCAAGCGTAAGGCGAGTTACTATGACTGCGCATAAAAAATCCCGGTCCTTGAGTTTCAATTTCTTTAATCACCTGCCAGTTGTCCATATCAATAACAGAAACTCGGCCTTCTTTGATATTGGGTGATGCAAAAACAGTTTTACCTTGATAATCCCAAGTTATACCAGAGCCTAGATGTGGCATACCCGCCATAGCAATAGTTGCTACTTTTTTCTTAGCATCAAGATTGATCACTTGGCCGTTATGGCTATCTCGGGATGCGCCAATTAAATTAATATATTGTGGATCAAAAAAGAAGTCATCTAGATAGTCTGCGGTTCTAATACGTCTAATAGGAAAGTTATCAGAAACTTGCCAATTCTCCACTTTGCCCTCACCGCCGTCTTTGCGATAATCGTGTGCCCAACCTTTATAAACTTCAACCCCACCTTTATCACTGTAAGGAATTTCCCATACTTCTTTGACGTCTTTTAACGCGACGATAAAGCTATGACGTGGAGGTGCGTTATATACCGCACTAACACGTGAACTTACCCCTTCACTATCAATAGCGTCGATACTTTTAATCGGCGATAAATCTTGAGTATCAAGAATAACGACATTATGTGGTAAGTAATTACCGACAATAGCGTATTTGCCGTCCGAAGAAATCGCTAAATTGCGGGTATTAATACCTGCGCGCACTTCTGAGACTATTTTCATATTATAAATATCGTATTTACTTATCCAACCATCACGAGAGGCAAAATATACATAACGGCCATCAGGAGAATATTTTGGTCCTCCGTGCAAAGCAAAGCGGGTTTTAAAACGTGTTATCGGTTCAAAAGTATCGCCATTTAACAAGGTTGCCGAGTGATCACCAAGTTCGACAACAATAAATAAATTCATTAAATCAGCATCAAACAGCGGTTTGTCACCTAATTTATTCTGATCAAAATGCTGTACATTGCTTGCTTGAATATCCGCCATTGTCCACTGTGGCTGTGTTGTCGGCTTCGTATAAATATAATCAACTAACAATTGAGTTTGCTGAACGTTTAATTGTTGAGCAAACGCTGGCATTTGTGTCGCTACACGCCCCTGTTGGATCACTTCAATAGCTTTATTTTTACGTAATCTTGATAAGTTTTCTGGGAACAGTGCCGGGCCCATACTGCCCATTCTGTCAACACCATGGCAACTTTGACAATGCTCTTGATAAAGCGCTTCAGCGCCTTTTTCTTGTTTATTTGTCTCTTGTGTATGACCAGACACAGCAACAAGCAATAAGGATGAGCAAAATAAAGCTTTCACCAGACCTGAGCATTGCTTTAATAGCTTAAATTTATTTTCCATAATGACTTCACACGTTATAAATGAATAAGTAAATGCGTTAAATTGCTAAAATTTAACCGGCTTTTACTACTAGCGGTATTTTAACCTGGTAGTCTTTTGCATCTAAAAAACCCGGTTTTGCCAGTGCGGTATCTGTCAGTTGGTTAACCACATCACCAATCACGATCAGTGTCGGCGGGGTAATATTGTGCTGTTTAACTAAGTCAGCTAACGTTGAGAGATTACCTCGAAAAATTTGTTGATCAGGCTGCGTACCTTTACGAATAAGCGCTGCAGGTGTGTTAGCATCACGGCCATGGTTTATTAGTTGCTCAGTGATACTGGGTAAGGTATTAATGCCCATATAAAATACAACGGTTTGTGTGCTACAGCTTAAGCTCTGCCAAGGTAAGTTTAGTTGACCATCGTTTTGCATATGGCCGGTAATAAAAGTACAGCCTTGTGCAACGCCACGATGTGTTAACGGAATACCCGCGTAAGTGGTACAGCCAGATGCGGCAGTAATACCTGGACAAACATGACAACTGATACCATTCTCTAACAAAAATTCAGCTTCTTCACCACCACGGCCAAATATAAAGGGATCGCCGCCTTTTAAACGCAAGACCTTTCGACCTTGTTGTGCATACTGCACGAGCATTTCATTAATTTTACCTTGTGGCACACAATGTTTTGCTTGCTCTTTACCAACATAAAAACGCTCACAATCTTGCGGTAAAAGCGCCATAATTTCATCGCTAACTAAGCGATCATAAATAGCAACATCGGCCTGCTCAATAAAACGCAGTGCTCGAATAGTTAACAACTCTGCATCTCCTGGCCCTGAGCCAACCAGTGCCACTTCACCGGGTTGTAAAGTCGACTTTCTATTTATGTTATTCAAAACATTTTTACTCAATGAATTTTCTGTAGATAACTGTGTCATGGTATACATTACCTTATCGATCTTTATTCGATTATAGAATAAAAATCGCTAACCTTATAAAATTATATTTTAATATCTTAGTGTTAATTAACCTAAGTTCTGCTAAATGCTCTAAACCGCTAAAAATGGAATATCGTCACATTGCTGATGTTTGCTTTCGACACCTATTTCAGCATCCGTTAAATAACAACCTGGGTCTTCAGCCCAAACATCACCACTTTGTGCAAATGCTCGTGTACGAGTATTACCACCACAAATCGCCAGATATTGACATACACTACAACGTCCTTTCACTGGACGTGGTTGTTGCCGAAACCCCAGCATTAATGGGTCTTTAGTGTTTTTCCAAACCTCAGAAAACTTTTCAGTTTTAACATTACCAATCGGATGTCCCCACCAATAAGTATCAGGATGGATGGTGCCAGTATTATCGATATTAGCAACATTAACACCACTAGCGTTGCCACCCCAGTTAACTAAACGTTGTTTTAAATTGGCTATTCTTTCTGGGTATTGATCAGCAAATTTACTTTCAACCCATTGCAATAAAAAAGCCCCATCGGCATCATTATTACCGGTGACAAAATCAGTTTCGATGCCTTGGTTAATATGGGACCAAGCGCGTTCATAAAGCATTATCATAGCGTCTTTAGTCATCTTAAACATGGCATCATTTTCAGCACTGCGTTTACCGCGGCCTGAATAGTTTAAATGTGACAAATAAAATTTATCGACTTTTTTCTCTTCCATTAAATCGAGTACTTTTGGTAAATCGGCAAAATTATCGCGTGTTAAACATAACCGCATACCAATTTTAATACCGGCTTCTTTACATAAATCAATCGCTTTCATTGATTCTTGAAAACAGCCTTCTTGACGACGAAAGTCATCATGAAAATCTTCTAAACCATCAATACTAATACCAACATATTGATAATCAGCCGCTTTTATTTGCTCAATATTATCTTCATTAATTAGTGTACCATTGGTTGATAAGGCAACATAAAAACCTTTGGCTTTAGCATAAGCAGTTATTTCATAAATATCTGGACGTAATAATGGCTCGCCGCCCGAAAATATCAACACCGGCACATGCGCTACTTTCAAATCATCAATCGTTGCTTTGACTTGTTCAGTAGAGAGTTCATCATTGAAATCCATATCAAGCGACGTTGAGTAGCAATGCTTACAACGTAAATTGCAACGTCGGATCAGGTTCCAAATAACCACAGGACCAGGCATTTTTTGGGCCTTGTTAGCCGGTAAATCATCATAAAATGTTTTTAATAGTTGGGAAATTCTAAACATTTGTGTTGATCCTTCTAAATATAAAATCGTCTAAGTTATTCAATCGAACTCAACAATTATTAAGCTTTTATTGTTGCTAGCGCTTTAAACGCAAGCCCGTTTTCTTCAGTATCTCTGTACTAGTCAACATATCATTAGTCTGAAACTTTACCCCATGATCTGAATCATCATTTCTGACCTGTAAAACATTAATCAGTAAATCTTTGATTTGGGTTCGGTATTGCTGGACTTCTGCCACTGTTTTTCCATGTACCATGGCAAATAAGTTGTAGTTCCACTGTGGTAAATGTCGTGGACGTAAGTAGCAGTGACTGACAAAAGGCAAGCGCCCTACCGCTTGACCAAACTCGCTAACATCTTCATCTTTCACATCCCAAACGGTCATACCATTGTATCGGTAACCTAATTTGTAATGATTTGGCACCGCCGCTATACGACGAATAATACCGCGCTCTTTTAAATCAGTAGTCATGGCTAAGACTTCTGCCACTGATATTTGTAATTGTTCTGCAACATGTTGATATGGTTGAGAAACAATAGGTAACCCTGACTGAGTCAATAGCACAAACTGACGCTCTAAAGCCGATAACGGTATGTTAGGCTGGGAGGTATAATTGGACATAAAATTCTTCTAATTTTGGCGTATTAAGTACCGATAGTGAGGTTTTCTCTTCAATGTCACTAATCACTTGATTAACTTCTGTTTCAGATTCTGCACCAACCACAAACCACATATTAAAGTCATGCGTTCTTCGATAGTTGTGCGCAACTTGCTCAAAGCTGTTCACTTGTTCAGTCACTTCTTCAAACCTGTCTTCTGGTACAGCTAACGCCGCTAATGTAAACGCGCCGCCTAAGCAAACCGCGTCAAACATTGGACCAAACCGAGTCAAAACCTTGTTTGCCATTAAATGATTTAAGCGTTCAAGCACTTCATCTTCACTGCAATCTAACTGTTCAGCAATCTCTAAAAATGGTCGTTCTACAATAGGGAAACCACGCTGCAATAGGTTGATGAGTCGCTTATCGAATAAACTCAGTTCAGCTAACTCAGTCTGCGCATGGCGAGATAACTTATCCATTTGCATCTCCTTTTTTTCCATAGCGAGCACCTTGTTGCTTATAGGCTTTAAAACTAAATAAAATATCCTTTGCTACATCTTCTAGGCCAAACTGCTGAGTCATGGCGGTAATTTGTGCAATAACAATCGCTCGGTCTGTACCATGGATCATACAAAATAAATTATAAGGCCAATCGGGTAGCCTACGAGGGCGCCGATAGCATAAAGACACTTCAGGGCAACTCGATAATAAGGCCGCAACCTCATTAACTTTATCATCAGCAATATTCCACACCACCATAGCATTGGCTTTAAATCCTAGCTTGCGGTGTTTAACCACTAAGCCAAAACGTTTAACTAAACCATCTTCTTGCCAGTAAGATATTTGGGCTAAGACTTGTGCTTGCGTGGCCGAAATTTGCTTGGCAATAGCAAGGTAAGGTTGCGCGACATGTGGTAAACCACACTCTAATATCGCTCGTAATGCTTGCTGTTGCTCTGGTGATAAGGGTTCAGTATTAAACGCTTTAGCGACTGCGTTATATTGAGTGTTCCCCACTACATTATGGACTCTCTCACCTTGTTCTTTACTCAATAATTGACTCATATTAATGGCTACTTAGTTGCGATTTAGCAAAGTCGATATTAAATGCTAAATCAATGTGATACGACGTTTCCATCGGTAAAATTAACACTTGATAACCGGTAAGATGTTCTATATTTGCTATAACGTCTGTCAGCGCTTGATCATCATGAGCGGTGACAACAAACCACAAATTATAGTGATGCTCTCGGCCATAGTTATGATTGACTTGCTCGAATTGATTGATAATTTCAGCAATGTCATCTAGGTCACATTCAGGTACAGCTAAAGCAGCTAGTGTACTTGAACCCGCTTGCTTATGGTTGAATACTGCACCAATTCTCGACAGCATGCCTGCCTTATCAAGTGTTAAGATTGCTGATATCACTTCATCCTCAGAGCTATTAAGTTCATCAGCAATAGCTCTGTAAGGTTGCGAACAAAGCGGAAAACCTTTCTGATATCGGTTAATAATATCTTGCTCTAATTGGCTAAGTAGCATTGCCATAATTACAACCCTATTTGATGTGCACGATTAGTAAAGAAGATACCGCTTGGGCTTTTTACTGATAATTTGTCGATTAGTGTTTGTGTTGCTGTGTCATAAACGTGCACTTCATTACTGTCTCGCACTGAAATCCAAACATTTTCGCCTCGAGGAGTAAACTCCATATGCAGCACAGCAGGCCCAGGGGTTAAGGTTTTCACTAAATCAAAAGTCTCAGTGTTAAACACTTGAATAGTGTTGTTATCTGGAAAAGCAAAGTTTACCCAAATTTGGCGATTGTCCGGTTGTGACATTACAAATATTGGCTGACTATGTGCTGGTATTTCAGCAACTTGTAACCATGTTTTTGTATCTACTACCAAAACACTGTGCTTACCTACTGCAGGTAAAAAAGCATAGTCACCAGCCATTGCCCAACCTTCAAGGTGCGGCATTTTATACACCGGTAGTTTTTCATCACCTTTACCATAGCCAGGTAAAATACGACGAACACCTTGTTCTGTATGCCACAAGTCAAGTAATGCCAAGCCATCTTCACCAAATAAGCCAGCAATATAATAGCGACCATCAGGGCTGATCAAAGCGTCATAAGGATATAAACCAATAGCTTCAAATTTAGTTAATTTCATTTCATCTTGCGAAAAATCAGCAATCCAAATTTCATGGCTGTCAAATAAACTAAAGACAAATTTTTGGCCGGGGGCATCGACTAAACCGACAACTTTAGAGCGTACTGGACTACCATCATCATTTTTAGGCTTATTAACGAGCACACTACTGTCAATGGTTGCAACCAGCTCTAGTGTTTCACTATTAAAAACCTTAACGCCACCTGGGGTATAATTTGATACGGCAATAAGCTTGCCGTCTTGGCTAATAGCGCCACCAATACTATTACCAGATTGAATAATACGCTTCGCTATTTTATCTTTTAACATGTCAATTTTAGTTAAGCCGCCATCACGGGCAAAAACGTAGGCAAAGCGCTGATCGCGAGAGTAAACAATAGAAGCATGAGATAAGTCACCTAAACCATCTATTTCACTTAACATGGTATTGCTACTGTGATTAACAATCTGTACTTGCGATGTTGCCCTTTCAATTACAACCCCTAGATCTCCAGTAGCTCTTAATGGTGTTGTGACAGATGGCTGGATTTCATTTTGTTGATTTGTTACTGATTGCGTACATGCACTAGTAAGTAAAAACAAAAACATTACCCCTAGCACCTTATTTATATTAGTCATGGTTTTCTATACCTTGTTGTAATTGTTGACTGATCCACAAAGCTTCTTGCTCGGTTAAAAGAGATTTCCATGGCGGCATTGCCGTCCCAGGTCGACCAAATAGAATAGTATGTTGTATTACGTCTAGCGGTAGTTTATTCATCGTATTGGGTAGGAGTGTAGGACCTAACCCTCCTTTTAGGCTCATACCATGACAAGATCCACAATCTTGTTTTACCATATGGATAAGTTGTTTTTGCCTTGTTATCGTCAATTCAGCGGCCATCACACTAAAGTGACTACTGAGTAATATACTCGTAGTTACTAATGCCGTTAAACCTCGTATAAACGCTGTCATTGTTTGCCCTTATCAGCACATAAATTTCTGGGTAATATTGGCATAGACATAATATTTTGCTTTGATTTAAATCACACAATAGCCATATTGAAACGTTCATGATCAACGAATAATAAAATCGTAAGTGCTTATTAAATCAGGGGCAGACAGCCAGTAAGTCGACGGTATATCGCAAAGCAATAGTCAACAAAAGTGGGCATTTAGATTAACGTCGCTATAGGAATTTAAAAAGAATAGTGAGTATGATTAATAAAATAAAAAGAGAGAGGTATTATACTAAGTCTATTAAGTTTGTCCCCACTCAGCGCTTACCAGCGTTTTGAGAACAACGATCATTTTGTGAATATAGTTATGCTGTATAAAGGCAAGTATGAATAGTTAATTTGAGCAGAGCTTAAATTTAGCAACAGATCAAAGCATTTGTTTTGATCTGTTAATATTAAACTAATCAGCTTTGATCTCATGCTGCGTCGTTGTTGACCACGCATTGAGTACCGCTTTAACCAGTGTTGCTAATGGAATAGCAAAAAATACGCCCCAAAAGCCCCACAAACCACCAAATAATATTACTGCAATGATAATGGTAACCGGATGAAGGTTTACCGCTTCAGAAAAAAGCAAAGGCACAAGTAAATTACCATCTAAAGCTTGAATAATGCCATAAGCAATCATGACATAGCCAAATTCAGCACTGGTGCCAAACTGAAATAAAGCCACAAGTAGTACCGGCAAGGTTACGATTGTCGCACCCACATAAGGCACAAGTACTGATAAACCGACTAATACCCCAAGTAATACCGGATAGTTAAGCCCTAGCGCTATAAATGAAATGGTCGATGCAGCGCCGATAATAATAATTTCAATCAACTTACCACGAATATAATTCATAATTTGTTGATTCATTTCATTACCCACCTGTTTTGCCATACGACGATCATTTGGCAAAAACTGTCGTAAACTATTAAATAACACACTTTTATCTTTAAGAAAGAAAAAAACCATCAAAGGCACTAAAATAAGATAAATCAACAGCGCAACAACATTAGAAATTGAGTTAAGCGACGCTTTCAAAGCTACTTGTCCCCATTCAATTAACTTATCATTGACTAAAGTAATCACATTACCAATTTGCTCAGCACTAACCAAATCAGGATACTGTTCGGGTAAGGCTAATAGATAAGTGTGTCCTTGCCCAACCATTTGCGGTACTTCTTGTAATAAGTTACTACTTTGTTGCCAAATAACCGGCATTAACCCTAAAACCCCTATTAGTGACAATCCCACAAAGGCAGTCACCACAATGATCACCGCTAAGGCGCGGGATAATCCTAGCTGCGAGAGTTTATTGACCGGTAAATCTAATAAAAATGCAATCGCCACCGCAACAAATACCGGCATTAATAAATTACTAAAAAAGTAAACAAACAAAAAAGTACAAATTAAAATAACCAACAAGGTTACCGCACTCGGATCTGAAAAATTTCTTTTGTACCAATCGCTAAATAGTGAAACCATAATATTTATTTTTCCATTCTTATTATTAATTCAACAATATGCTCATCAACGTTACGTTGTTCAAAATAAAACCCTTGTTTGATTAACAATTTAGGAATATCTTTTTTAGAACCATTATCGCAAATGCGTATCAAACAACCATCAAAAGAGGTTAATTTTCTTAGTATCAAGCGTAAATTAACCAGTGGAACTGGACATTTATCTTGTGTAGCATCGTATTCGTATATCATAAATAAAAATATGGCCAGTGCTTTAGTTTGATTATCTAATTTGCGACAATTGATTACAATGACATTGATGCATTCTTTTGATGTATTTTTTAAATAATGTAAAGAGGTTAAATGAGCGAGCTTCCTGAAAATCCGAATCTTAAAGAAATCACCGCCTACAAAAAAAAGATAAACTGGGGGGATATACCCACTATTTATCAATTAACGATGAGTTCAATTAGTGATATAGATGGTATTTTAAGTCATGGCTTTGATAGTGCCTTTAAACAATTACTTGATCATAATAATTGGAATCTCAGTTTATTAGGCGAGAGAAAAGATCGAGCGGGCAACAGAGTTGTGATAAGTAAACCGAAAATAATCCTTTATCATAGTATGACTGAACAGCACTATGAATTACATTGTTATCCAATTATCGACAATGAACGTATACTACAAGCACAGCTTAATAATCCTGACTGTCCCTTTATAAAATGGACACCTGAAACGATGCAAATGTTGTTTAGATTGAACTCATTAATTCCTTTTATTGCCTATACTTTTCAACAAGGTGATAAGGCTGATTACGCTCTACTACGCTACGCTAATCAACGTGTTGAAGAGTTAATTACCTTACTTAGGGAATCATTTGATATTATTGACATCAAAGGCTATTCAATTGCCGAGTTTTGTAAAGAAATTTATCGTAAACATGCACGGTCTCAATCAACAGATAGCTTTGAACAGCCTGATAACATGGAAAATTAAATTTGTTTAAATTAAAGCCGCTTATCATCTCACTTGCCTTAGCGACATCGTTAACTAGCAATGTATTTGCCGCGAATACAGACAGTAATAAAAATAAACTTCCTGAAATAGGTTCAGCGGGCTTTAGCGTGCTGTCCATCGAAAAAGAACGCCAAATTGGTGGCGAAATGATGCGCCAAATTCGTGCCTCGCAACCCATACTCAATGATCCCGTTTTAACCGAGTATATCAATGATTTGGGCAATCGCATGGTGCGCAATGCCAAAGACGTCAATTATAGTTTTGAATTCTTTGTGATACGCAATGAAGAATTAAATGCTTTTGCCTTTTTTGGCGGCCATATTGCTATTCACAGTGGCTTGATCACAACAGCAAGCACTGAAAGTGAACTTGCCTCGGTTGTTGCTCACGAAATTTCACATGTAACCCAGCGCCATTTAGCCAGAAGGTTAGAATCACAAGACAAATCACAACCGATAGCAATGGCAAGCATGATTTCGAGTATTTTGCTGACCTTAATTAATCCAAGTATGGGTATAGCAGCACTGAGTACCACGATGGCGGCATCACAACAGGCTGGTATAAATTACACGCGAGGCAATGAAAAAGAAGCCGACCGTGTTGGCATATCTCTACTGGCAAACAGTGGCTTTAACCCACAGGGCGCCCCTGATTTTTTCTCGACAATGGCAGAAAAATATCGTTATAAATCAAAACCGCCAGCCATGCTATTAACTCACCCATTACCAGAATCAAGAATTTCTGACGCGAGAATAAGAGCACAGAATTATTCACCACGTCCATTAGCACCGAGTTTACAGTTTGAATTAGCTAAAGCACGTATTACTGCGCGCTATGAAGGTAATGCCAAAGATCATGTGATTAACTTTCAACAAATGTTAGATAAAAAGCATTACGCCATTGAGGCGGCAGCAAAATACGGCCTTGCCCTAGCACATTATGAAAATAAAGATTACCAAATAGCGGTCAATCAACTTGAAGCACTATTGAATGACGACAGCAGAAATCTATTTTATGTTGATGCGCTCACCGATGCTTATATTGCAGTAAAAGCTTATGACAAAGCCATAACAATGCTTACTGAGCTAAAGCTGTTAATGCCAAATAATCAAGTGGTAACCTTAAACTTAGCTAATGCTTTGACAGAAGCTAAGCAATATGAGAAAGCCGAAGTACTACTGCAGGACTTTTTAGTCGTAAGCCCTGGCAATTTTATTGCCAACGACTTACTTACTCAAATATATAGAAGACAAGATAAAATGGCATTAATGCACGCCACTAAAGCTGAGGTTTATGCCTTACTTGGTGCTTATCCTAAGGCTGTAGATGAACTGCAAACAGGCTATAACTTTGTTGAAGATAATCCGTTATTGAAAAAAAGAATGAAAGGTCGCATCTTGCAGTTACAAGAACAGCAAGAAAAACTGAAGCGCCTATAAAAAATCAGTTAAAATAACACCAAGCCATTTATATTTATTTAAGAGAAAAACATGTTAACTATTTATCACAACCCTCGCTGCTCAAAAAGCCGACAAACCTTAGCACTTATCGAAGAAAAGAATCAGCCAGTCACTATTGTTGAATATTTAAAAACGCCGCTAAATACAGCCGAAATATCGCAGTTAATGACCTTACTTAATGTTTCTCCACGTGACATGATGCGAACAAAAGAGGCTGAATTTAAAGAGCAAAATTTAGCTAATGCTGATGATGCAACGTTAATCGCTGCTATGGCTACAACACCTAAATTAATTGAACGCCCAATAGTAACGGATAATACCCGTGCGATTATTGGCCGCCCTCCTGAAAATGTTCTTTCACTTATACAAGTAAACGATTAATTAAAATGACCAATAAACCTCGTTTCTCAACGGCCACACTGAAAAAAATTACTCTATTGGGTTATTTTTCACTACTTTTTTATATGCCATTTTGGTTGATTTTTGCCAGTGATGATAGCGCACTATCGGTGCCGTTAATTTTTGCCATGTTTATCTTACCTTTACTCTTTCCATTAAAGGGCTTAGTGCAAGGCAACCCTTATACTTATGCTTGGTCAAACTTTATAGTAATGATTTATTTTCTGCATAGCTTAACCACATTATGGGTATCAGCAGATGAAAAGTTGTGGGCATTAGGAGAGTTTGTCTTAGCTAGCATTATGTTTATCGCGGGCAGCTACTATGCAAAATATCGTGGCCAAGAGTTAGGCTTAAGTATTCGTAAAAAGAAAGCAGAGTAGTTTAAATTACTTTATAACAAGCTAAATATCCTAATTCGCATTAGCACTAAGCACAGCTATATCAGCTAACTTAGTGCTAACTTCTCACCTTAATAGCAATAATCATTTAATTCAATCCTGAAATCCTTGATAGTTAAGATTTGGTATAAGTTATACACTTGATTTAACATGGCTTGTTTGTAATATTATTAAATATCACCATATAATTTGAGAGCAATGTCAGCAGCTTTGAATAAGTCAAAGACGATTTTCTAGCTAATTGCAGCCACAAACTGGTATGAATTTAATTAGACTTTATCGGGTCTGTTAATTAATAACGCATATAAATAGAGGCGTAAATGGATATTTTACTTAAGCAAAAATGGCTTTCAAACATAATGCTATTAGCCGCGCTAGCCATACAAGGTTGTGGTGGCTCTGATGGTTCAAGTAAGAAAAGCGTTAATGATTTTACCCCCATTGTCACTCAAACAGGTATTATTACCTTTGATGATGCGAATAAAATTGCGCAACCTGTTGAGCTCTTTATTTATTTTCCTGACGATACCTTAACTAATATCAACTGGCAGCAAACCGCTGGTAGCGATGTAACTTTTCATGCAAGCAACTCAAAAGCGATTGCCTTTACGCCTAACGTCGCTGGCGCATATAGCTTTGAAGTGACTTTTAACCGTAATGGCACTAATGAGATGTTAACCCATACGGTTATCATCTCTGATGAAAACAATCAGATTTCTGCTAGGTTAGGTCATGCGGTACTAGAAGGAAGTGATGTCTCTTTAAGCGCTTACATAGAAGCTACAGGAATAACGAGCAGTAGTATTCAATGGCAGCAAAATTCAGGGCCAAGCGTAACCTTTAGTGAATCAACAGCCGGCAAAAGCGCAGTATTTTTCAAAGCACCAAATGTCAGCGCAGATAGCTTATTAACTTTCACGGTCAGTGCTTCAGATGGCGCAACCCGCTACCAAGATAGCGTAACGATATTAATTGAAGATGCCGCCAACATTAGCAGTAATGATAACATTGCTTATGATACGCGTTTAGCAACTGTATTCCCTTTTAATACCAACTCCCCTTATGCTGATGTCTTAGTCAATTGCGTTTATAGTAATACCATTGATTTAAGAGAAACTTGTCGTTTCAATGAATTGCCGCTAATAGCACATGACACCACAACACCTAATGTTGAAGATATCATGGATCGCGTAGTCGTATCTCATCAGTGGATGGGACAAAGATTCAAAGAGTTTTTGCAAAATAGCGATCAGCATGGCGATTTTAAAAACTTACTGCGTGCCACAACAGCCATTGTTATTTCATATGACGTTCGCCCTTCCTATTACTGGGCCGTAACCGGTGCAATACACCTTGATCCTAATGATTTATGGTTAACACCTGATGAAAGAGACACCATTAATCAAACACCAGACTTTCGGGCATCATTTGGTGACGAATTAAACTTTGTTATGCCATGGCGTTATGTAAAAAATAATAGTTATGCAAATTTCTCCTACCCTATTTCGTCACGAGTAACACGCGATGCCAGTGACGGTATCTATGAACTTGCCGCTTTGATGTATCATGAATTAGCGCACGCAAATGATTATTTTCCACAAAGTGAATGGGCTAGCATCAACCAAAACCAGCGCATATTAGACAATGTTAACCAGCGGCTAAAAGACACAGGTATCGTTTCAGATAGACTAAGCACGGCAATGCCATTAAATGGAGCTGAAATGTACCGCTTAGCGCAAGTACGTTATCTAGGTGAAACCGCAACTGACAGCGAAAAAAATTATAGCCCAAGCGATGTTTCAGGATTTTTTAGCCCTGAGCATGCACCACACTTTTACAACTACTCAAGTAAGCGAGAAGATTATGCCATGCTGTTCGATGAGGTAATGATGAAAGCACGTTACAATGTCGACAGAGATATTGCCGTCACTAATCAACCTAGCAATGCGGGTGAAGAATATATCGTAACTTGGGGACAACGTGGTCGTATAGGTGAGGCTAATATCAAGCCTAGAGCTGAATATGTTACTCTGCGAATATTGCCTGAGTTCAATAACGCTAGCGAAGTTATAAATAATTTGGCGGCACCTATCGCAATGCAACAAGGAAAAACGTGGGCAGAAAACTTAGCGATTAGTCCGGTAGTTGAGCAAACTAAAAATATAGTTCAGGAAGTTGTAAGTTTATCTCAAGGTAAAAAACATCGGATCAATAGCGATGGTAAGATATTTTATGAAAAGCCTATACCCCAAAACAAAAACAAAAGTTAACGCTAAATAAGTATTGTCAAAAGTGATGGTGATTTTATTTAATCATCATCACTTTTGTCGTTTTCAAGAATTTTTATTATCGAGAGCTGTCATATCAACTGGCTACGCTAACCCTTAGGGACTAAAACTTGGGCCTTGTACTTTGAACTTATAACGTTAAATCAAAGCTGACAACAGTAAAGTCGCGTAATGCGATTTTCGCACCAGCGTGATTTTACGCTGTAAAGCTAAAGTACTCTATTGCACATAAGCTTGTCTTACTTTACTGAACTATTCAGCGCTTGAAAAGCTCTGCAAATATGATCTTTTAGCGTTACAACGATGGCTTAGTAATCGTTTCTGATGCAATAACACGCGCTTTACTTTTAGCTCTTTTTTTCTTCTTTGAATTTTTACTCGCTAAAACTACAGTACTAATAAACTCTGCTGATTCTTTGGTGGGATTATAAGCGAGCTTAATAATTTTACCGTTATATTCGATAATATCGCCGTGGCGAATTTTTTTGCGTTTTTGAACGACAACTTCATTATTTACTAAAACATGACCTTCACTGATCATGGTTTTAGCTTCGCCGCCACCGCCGACCATATTGGCAATTTTGAGTAACTTACAAAGTTCTATAGGTTCAACACAAATGTCGAAAGTTGAGTGTTCAGACATGAAATACGCCTAATAATTTTAAATAATAATATTGTTAAATTCTAACATATATGGAATAAAACATACATTAGGGATTCTTTATAATACTGGGCTAGCATAGATAGTAACTAAGTGCTGCTGGAATACTTTCAGATGATAATGAGAAAATGTACCGAAATTGAAAAAATAATAGCGCAAGTGGCTTAGCCAGCCCCTATTTACTCGTTTAGCATTTTCTAAAGCGCGACTAAACTTTAAAGTTCACTGATTAAATTTTTAAGTACTGACATGTATAACCTTGTTATAACACTGAGTGATGCAAGGCCAACGGCAGTATTATAAGTTTACAAGAGTCATAGCAACCAAGCCTGATTAAATAGCATAATGTCTGGCCCCTACCCGCCTTTCACATAATTGCATTGGCATAACCTTGCTGACTTTAGTCTTAAAGCATTTGCCCTGTATTTTCTAATGCCTTATTTTACAAAACAGAGGCGACTGCTTATATAGAATTGTGGCTTTTCCTCCCAAGTCACGAAATGAGGAAACCTTCCTCATTTCGTCCAAAACCCAAGTCATGTACTTTATCTGTAAGCAAGAAGTAGTAATAGCTGCAAAGATTTGTTATTAATAGGTTAAATAAATAAAGAGGAAACTTTCTGGTAGGAAAAAAGGAAAGTGTCCTCTGATAAAGTTGTTATAGCGCAAGGAGTATTCGTTGGAATTAGTCACAGTAAAAACTGCTAGTGTCGCAGTAAGGCCATTGTTTAATGCTCTGAGTGAAGCACACCAAGTATATGGCGCTTATAGAATAGGTGTTTTCCTTTCCACTATAGATACTGAAATAGAAACAATGTCAGTTGAAAGCCAACGCGAATTTAATGATTTTGTCGGTTGTAGTAAAACTAAAAAAGTTCTAGCTGATTATGCTTCTGCAATTAGTAACACTTCAAGTGAAATTTTACTTCGCGCATTGGCTTTGTTATTCATTGATGTAAATTTTTTTGAATTTTCCGAACAACAAAAAATTAGATTTGTTTCTTGTACTAATGGCATAGATGATTTGAAAGTAGAGCTGTTTATAAAATTAGCTTCTTTGCCCAAAATTGACATCGAAACTGTTTATCCTATATATGTTATAAACCATGTGAATTTTTCAGAATTAAATTTAAAGGTGGAGTTAGATGAGCTTTTTTCATATACAGAGTATTTTTTGAAGCAAGGTTTGATTTTGAAAGATCCTAGATCTGAATTTGGTGCTAATTTTCATTCACCCAAAAGTAGTGATTGGTCTATTTGTTTTGCTATTAGCCCAACATTACAACGTTTTGCTGCATTATTATCTAAAGCAAAATACCTTCACGGGTAAGCGCTATAACAAGTCATTTCAAAGGACTAAAAACAGCTGGCCGTGCTCGTGCCTCGCTATTTTGGCCAACAATTTTAAGCCTCTGAATGAGGCGTTGGTATCTAGGAGAGTATGGTGTTAGTTACAAGTTTGATCATCTCATTTATTAGTCTACTCGTAGCTGGTGCTGCTTTATACTTTTCGCATCTTCGCAAAGCAAAAATAGATGCTATTTTAGGTCCTGATTTTGATGTCTATCATCATGATTATGAAACAGGAACGTCTACTGGTTTTGTTATACCAATTTCATTTGTTAATGATAGCCTCCCAATTTGCTCGCGCATATGTTGGAAAGTCATCGATGCTCATCCCATCAACTCCCGCACTGCCTTTGTTCGCTTTTACACGCTTGTAGGCTGAGTCGAGATTTGTTGGAGATAGAACTTGTTCAAATAAGTTCTCATGTAAGGTTGGTGTTATTATGTCATGCCCGATAGCGGCAAAGCCTGGCGGCAATAAAGACCTATCAAAATGCATAAATGTTCCTCCTATAGTTAATGTTCAGGCCTTCACCATGTCCCAACCATTACGATGGGCATTGGGCTACTATGCCGTCTGCTGACTTCTTAATCACGTAGTTGGTTACCCAGATACGCGCTATCGATTTCATCTATTCGCTCTTTTGGGTTGATGACACTGAGAAGCCAAGACATTTGTATACCAGAGTCTTACTGGTGACAGGTCGATTGCTTGTTAAGCAGATCTCCCCAGATAAGGACATGTACTTTCTTTGCACTGCTGCATCATTTACGGTGGCCATAAGATCACATGGTTTCGTCGTCTTGTGCCAACTCACCTCTAGCCTACGCCTCATATGATGTTCTTGTTCATCAGCTCGCCTGCTTTGTAAATAGACAAGGCTAGCGGCTTCCTTCAAACCATTCCTCACGGAAAAGCCCTTGCCATTCACTAGTAGTTAGCGTTTAATAACAATAAGTTAAATAAACGGTGATCTTCCTACAGAGGACTTTCACCTCATTAGTTCATGCCCATGCTGGGCGTACACAAGTTACAGCATTGGAAAACCAACTCGCTCGCGCTCGTCGTTTTCCACTGTGTAAGGCGTTGAGGCTGTAGAATTTCTCCAATAAGGAAGATTTTCACGTTTCTTTTATTATTTTTAAATTGTATGTTTTTTAACCTTGTACGATATTCTTGTCTGTGATCTAATAGATATTATCCGGCGAAAGTGAATTCACATGGCTAACTATAAACCTGATTTATCCTGTCAAAGTAAGTTCACCCCCATTGATTTTTAACAGCAAATAATCCCCGGCACCTTTGAATATGCGCTTACGCATATTGTTGATAATCACCTTAATTTATCGAGCTTTAAACAATGGTATTAACGATAAAGGCGGCACAGCCGCCTATTCACCGTCTGTGATGCTAAAAATAATCCTCTTTGGTTATTCTCGTGGTTTTATCAACAGTCGTCTCATTGCCAATGCCTGTGAAACTAACATTAATTACGTAATGTTACTTATTAGGCCGTGAATGGTGATTACATTGCTAAGCAGATAGTTTACAATTAATAATAGTTATCATTACGAAATACTTTTAAAGGCTGTTTAGAATGAATAAGAGATCTGCCCACTTTGGGTATCCGAATACTTTTTCCAATAAAGTTCAGCAAAAGTTACTGAATTTAGTCACTGTTATTGTACTGTCGCTTGCTTTGTTTTCACAAGCGAGTGCTGCGCAAAGTGATCAAACATCTCAGTTACGTCAGTTGGCGCAATTGGCAGAGTATATTGGCGTTGACTATGCTTCGGCGGTAGAAGAAGGTCAGGTCGTTAATGAAGATGAATATCATGAAATGCTTGAATTCTCAGCCATTATTGCTAAAAGAATTTCTACGCAATTTGAGCACGAAAATAAAGCAGCAATTTATCAACAGTCATTAGCGTTACAACAAGCAATTAAAGACAAGTCGACAGTCAGTCATATTCGTCAATTAAGTGCTGATATGCGTGGCCAGTTCCTCGCTATTTTACCTGATTCACTGCTTCCTGAGCAGCTGTTATCAGCTCAAAGCACACAGCAATTATTCCAAGAAAATTGTTCTAGTTGTCATGGTCCGTCAGGGCAAGGTGATGGCATTTTAGCAAAAGGCCTATCGCCAGAGCCAACAAACTTCACTGATAGAGAGCGAGCAATGAATCGCTCATTGCTCGGCTTGTTCGATGCTATTTCTAATGGCTTAGACGATACAGCTATGCCAGCTTTTACTCAGCTTAAAGAGCAAGAACGTTGGTCGTTAGCTTTTTATGCCGGTAGCCTTGCCTTTAATGCAGACGACAGTGCTGAAAAACCCAAAGATCTTGCTTTGCAAAACTGGATTAACTTTAATCCATCTCAGCTAATTAATAGTGATAAAAATATTAATGCTGATTTTATTGATGCTTACAGAGCAACGCCTAAGCTATTATTTAGTGAAAAACAAAGCCCAATAAACACCACAAAAAGTCAGTTAAATGCGGCCTTAGATGCTTATCATAAAAAAGACTATGAAAAAGCGAATACCTTAGCGGTAAGCGCTTATCTTGATGGTTTTGAATTAATAGAAAATAGCTTAGACGCTAGAGATGCAGATTTACGCAAGGCTATTGAAGAAAACCTGATTAATCTAAGAAAAGTTATTAGCACTGGTGGTGAAGAAGCGCGTTTAATTGCCTTGTCAGCAGACGTGTTTAGTCAGCTCAACGAAGCCGAGCAATTGTTAACCGGGTCGGCTTTATCAAGTAGTGCATTATTTAGTGCAAGTTTAGTTATTTTATTGCGAGAAGGACTTGAAGCATTATTAGTGGTTATTGCACTAATGACGGTGTTAATTAAAACAAATCGCAAAGATGCGCTTAAATATGTCCATGCAGGTTGGGTGTTAGCGTTAATTGCCGGCATAGCGACTTGGGCAGTAGCACAATCAATTATTGATATTAGCGGTGCGAGTCGAGAAGTGATGGAAGGTGTTGCGGCTTTACTTGCGGCAGTTATGTTGTTGTATGTCGGTATATGGATGCACAGCAAAACCAATGCTCAGCAATGGCAAGCATATATTCAAAAACACATTAACACGCAATTGCGCGCGGGCACTTTATGGGGATTAACCTTACTGTCGTTTATCGCTGTCTATCGTGAAGTATTTGAAACCGTGCTGTTTTATCAATCATTATTAACTCAAGCGATACCAAGCCAATACTCTGTCGCAGTGTCAGGTTTTGCCGCAGGCATTGTGATTTTAGCGGTTGTTGCTTGGGCTATTTTAAAATACTCAATAAAGCTGCCTATTGCTCGTTTCTTCTCTATGACAACCTATTTATTGCTCGCTTTAGCGTTTATTTTAATGGGCAAGGCGATATCAGCGTTACAAGAAGCGGCTGTGATCGGCATTTCAGCATTGCCAGTTCGCATTGACCTGCCATGGATTGGTGTCGGTTCAACGTGGCAAGGTGTGCTTGCACAAACGGCTATTGTATTGTTTTTTGTGTTCTATCGCATGAAAACCAAAGAGCAACCGTTAACAGCTAAGTAAATCTTGTTGTATTAACGCATACCTGCTCGACTCTATGATGCAATGTCATGGAGTCGAGCGGGTATATCTTCATTAATACGAGCCATACCTTTAAATTTCCAAAAATACATAACCTAACTGTATTTAGTGATGCCTGAGTAAAAGGCACGTTAATTAATGAATATTTTTCGCCTTGTTATACCAATTCGACTAAGTTTCTTCCCAGTCAGTGAAATTTAAAAGCTTTAGAGGCATTGATTGACGAGAATGGTTATTCTCGACAACTGCTCCTGCGTTGTTCTAATGACTCACATCCCTGTGAGAACCTTATCGAAATTAATAACGCGGCCCGTAAGGCTTTTAAAATCAACCTTCGAGAACAAACTTAATAGACTTGCTATTACCTCAAAAATTAGCTAATAGCAGAGACTAAAATGAAAGATCAACAGCCCCTAAAAAAAACATTTCCATAACACTTACCTACTGTCACACTCCCCCCTAATCTCTTGATAGAGCCTCAATAGGGTTCAGTTTTGCCGCATTACGGGCTGGAAGATAACCAAATAGAATGCCAATGAGTGTCGAGCAAACAAAAGCGGCAATGATAGATACACTAGAATATATCATTTGAAACTCACTACCTGTATAGATGAAGAGCACCCCGACCAAATAAGCTAGCCCTATACCTAGTGCGCCACCACAGAAGCAGACCAATACGGCTTCAATCAAAAATTGACGTAAAATATCCATCTGCCTGGCGCCAACGGCTATGCGTATACCTATTTCCTTGGTGCGCTCAGTTACTGAAACCAACATGATATTCATGACGCCAATCCCACCAACTAACAACGAAATGAACGCAATAGCAGAAATGAGTAACGTCATGGTTTCAGATGTTTTTTCTATACTTTTTCGTATGGTGTCAGTGTTGATAGTAAAAAAATCCACCGTGTCATGCCGCATGGTCAATAACTTAATAATTCCTTGTTCTGCCATCTCACTTGATACATTTGCGTCAACCCTTACGGTGATGTCATTGACATAATCTTGCCTGAATATTCGTCCGGATACGGTGGTATAAGGTAACCAAACATTCAATTCATCACTATTGCCTGACATACTTTCAATTGGCTTGGTCACACCAATAACGCGTACCGGCAGTCGACCTAGAAAAATAACATTACCGAGTGCATTACCGCCTGAAAAAAGTGCTTGTTCGGTGTTCACGTCAATGACCGCAACTTGTTCTAGTGCATCGATGCTGTCTTCGCCAAAGTATTGTCCTTTTGCTAAGTCATAACCCCGTACACGGAAATACTCAGTGCCAACACCTTGAACAGAGCCGGTAACGGTTTCACTTGAATAACGAATAGCGACATTCGCTCTAACTGTTGGCGTAGCGCTATCGACAAATGATAATGTTTTAAGCGCCTTGGCATCCTCAGCCGTGAGTGAATGCACGCGACCAGAGCGACGGTCTCCACGACCTGTTCCTGGTTTTATCTCTATGGTATTGGTCCCCATTGAGGCAATGTTATCCATAATTGTTTGCTGCGATCCCGCGCCTAATGCGACTACTGACACCACTGAAGCAATACCAATGATGATCCCCAGCATGGTAAGAAATGTACGCAAACGGTTATTGGACATGGCAATAATAGCCATTTTCAAGGCTTCAAAATAACGCGACCAGTTAATACGCTCGCGAACTTTGTTCTTAGCTTTTTTATTAGGTTTTTTCTTAGCTTTGTTATTAGCACTTTCAGGTGCTTTACCTGCAACTATTTTGCCTTCAACTACTTTGCCTTCATTGACGACTCTATAAGTTTCTTGTTCAATGTTGCTAGGGTTATTGCCATTAGCTTTATCGCTAATAATTTCTCCATCTTTTATCTCAATAACGCGATCAGCAAACTCTGCGATATTAGGATCGTGTGTTACCAAAATAATGGTATGACCATCGCCATGTAGCTCCTGAAGCAACTTCATCATCTCATCGCCACTGGTGCTATCTAATGCTCCAGTTGGCTCATCGGCAAGAATAACGTCGCCACCATTAACTAAAGCTCTGGCGACACTCACGCGTTGCTGCTGACCACCACTCAGTTGGTTTGGTTTATGATCTAAACGATCGCCCAAGCCAAGGCGGGTAAGCAGTTGCTTCGCTTTTGCTTGTCGAGAGTGTTTATCTTCATTGGCATACAATGCTGGCACTTCGACATTGCCCAGTGCACTTAAATCACTTAAGAGATGATAACGTTGAAAAATAAAACCAAAGTATTCACGTCGTAATGCAGCAAGTTCATCTTCCCCCATAGTGGAGGTATCTTGTCCATTGATAAAATAACTGCCTTTGTTTGGTTTATCCAGACAGCCAAGAATGTTCATTAGTGTCGACTTTCCTGAGCCAGATGCGCCGATAATAGCGATCATTTCTCCGCGATTAATCTGCAAGTTAATATTTTTTAAAACCGTAAGTTCATTATCCCCCGCAGTAAAACTACGGCTCACATCGACAAGTTTTATCAGTGTATCAGTCATCATTTATAACCCTCGGCCTGAACCCGGACCACCTTGACCACGCATGCTGCCACCTGCAAGCCCAGCCATTGGGCTGCCTATAGCATTAGAGGAAGCAGTACTGTTAAGACCTGAAGATTGACTAATCACTATCTCATCACCTTCGTTCAGCCCTGATAATATCTGTGCGTATATTTTATTATTAATGCCAACGTCGACATTTCGATATTCAGCTTGGTCGCCATTTTTCACTAGCACCTGATAAGAAGCCTTTAGGCCAGATCTTTTAACTAACACTTGTGATGGTACCAGTAAGGCGTTTTCTGCTTTTTCAAGAATAATAGAAACTTGTGTTGTCATGCCAAAGCGCAATAACTTATCTGGGTTTTCAACATCAAACAGCGCATTGTAATAAATCGCTTCATCGTCACCAATTTTCAACGAGCTATCGTCACCGCTAAGTAATGTTGGGCCTGGCTCAATGGCGCGTAAAACACCGTAATATTTCTTACCTGTAGCACCCAAAATAGTGAAATAAACTTTTTGCCCTGCACTAACGTTTATAATATCGGCCTCTGAAACCTGTGCCTTAATGGTCATGACATCAAGTTGTGCCAGTTCAATAATACTCGGCGTACCTTGATTGTTATTGACCGTTTGCCCCTCTTCCACCGAAACATAGATGACTGTGCCATCGATAGGCGACTCAATAAGGGTGTAACCTAAATTAACCTGAGCATTATCGACACTGATAATAGATTTCTCTTTCTCAGCATTTAATTGATCTAGCTCTGCTCGATAAACTGCCAGTACAGATTCAGCAGTGTCATAGTCCGCTTGTGAACTCGCGCTAGTCGCCAGCATCTTTTTGCTTCGCGTAAACTCAGCTGTCGCCACTTTTATTTGAGCTTGCTTTGCCCGTAACTGAGCATCAATGCTCTTGAGTAAAGCTTCGGCTTCTTTTAAAGCATTTTTTTGGGTCAAATTATCGATTTGAGCAATAAAATCACCTTGCTTAATTTCATCGCCCAACTGAACACCAATTTTTTCAATCAGCCCTGAAATTTGAGCACCGACACTAACCAATTTAGACGGATATAACACACCGTTTGTGAGTACCACACTCTCAATATTACCTCGCGTAACACTATCGGTGATAAATACCGTTTGTACCTGCTGTGACAAGCTGTATTTGTAGCCTGCACCTGCGATGATAACGGCGATAAAAAGGACTAATAGCAAGGTCTTTTTAATGTTTTTTTTCATGTCATTCTCTCAATTTCTGTACAGATATATTTTATAACGGTGCTTAACTAGAGCTTCAAAGCAGCTTACCTTTGAGAAGCACTAGCGTGAGCGTCTTCATCGGTTGTACTTTTAGCTTGCTCACACAATGGTAATGTTGATGGTGGATGCCTTTTTTCTTCTTGCTGATTATCTTGTTGACTACCTTGTTCCAAGCGAGGTTTTGCTCGCGATTGGCAACTGCGCTCAAAACTAACGGTTAAAGCGTCAGAAGCTAAGACAACACCATGCATACTTGCTCGTAAAGTTTCTGCTGATACATGTTTTGAGTCAGGTAGCACTAACATTTTTGAAAGTGCATACAGATGAAATGTGTAGTTTTTTAAGCCTGGACCTTTTGAACAAGGTGGCGCATATTCATTATTATCATTGACTACATTGCTACCAAACGTACCGACTGGCTGCTCGTTTTCTTTGTTAGAACTAACATCCACGTTAGCACCCGATGCAATACCAGAGACACTCGCTGGAATATTGTAAACACTCCAATACCAACGTAACCCTTCTGGTTTTTTGGTTTTAGCTTCTTTGTGCCGTAAAGGAGGTGGATTTTTATTAGGTCTATGATCTATGGGCATATGATCCATAATCAGCACCAAAGACTTCGCATCATCAGGCACACCTTGCCAATTCAATGGCGGCGAAATACCGTCACCTTCACAGGTAAACTGAACGGGTAGTACTTGATTATCTAAAAACGCAGGGCTGAAAAGTTTAAGGGCTGTATCGGCTTTAGCTGCCGTTGACATTAGTAGTATCAAGCTTGCTATCGATACAATAGGAATAAGGGAAGCAATATTTTTGATTTTCATGACCAATCTCTTTAGCAATTAAGGCAACCATTTATGAGTTACCCTAATTCTAACGATTAGCCATTGGCTATGGATGACAATATTGTCATTTAACTTGTCATTTCTAACTTATTATTTCTAACTTATTATTTAGTTATCGGCAACGACAGTCGCAGAGTAAATAGCTCTTTATCGCTCGCTTCAATAATGAGCTCGCCATCATGTGCTCGGGCAATTTCTCGCGCTAGACTTAGCCCAAGGCCGCTGCCCGACAGTCCTTGCATGTGCTCAGGCTCGCCACGATAAAAACGTTCGAATAATTTAACTCTCACGGCATCTGACATAGGCAGACAAAAGTTACTGATAAGCACGTCTATTTGACCGCCGTTTTGTTTAGCTTGAATAGTGACTCCTTTCTCATGCAGGCTGTAGCGCATCACGTTAACCAGCACATTATTTAGCAGCTGTCTTAGTAATACCGCATCACCTTGGATGATTAAGGCTTGTTCAATCGCACAATGTAGTACCAACTCATCCGACAACAGTTCCATATCGGCAGTTAACTCATCTAATAAGTCGGTTATATTTATCGCTTCGAGAAGTAGCGCCATCGAGCCAGCATCCGCCTGCGACAACAGTAGCAATTTTCGTGTAATAGCCGACAGATGCCCCACTTCATCAAGAATGGCATTGAAGTCTAATTGCTCGGTATTTTCATTGATAACGGCTTGTTCAAGCTTGCCTCTTAGCACCGTCAATGGCGTTTTAAGTTCATGAGCCGCATCAGCGGTAAAGCGAGAAATTTGTTGAAAACTATCTTCAAGTCGCTCTAACATCGTATTGTATGCAGCAATTAATATTTTAAACTCTTGATCTGCTTTATGCTCGGGCAAGCGGTGGCTAAGGTCTTTTTTTGTCACCATATTCATTGATTTTTGTAAGCGGTTTATCGGTCGTATGGTATTACTCGTAATAAACCATGCACCAAGAATACAAAGTAATAAAGAAAAAGGGATCACAACGATAAGTGCCTCTCGTAAGGTACTTTTTAGTTGGTTAGTAGTTGCGGAAACGTCAACAGCAATAAAGCTTTGTGCTTCCCCAGTGTGATAAAAACTTGCTCGCCATTGGCTTTTATTATGTTCAAAGAAAACAAGATGACAAAGCACCGTTGCCCCATTTCTATCCGCTGAGGTAAATTGCTCTTCACTCTCACTGTTTAACGTACTTATTACTGCTTGAACGTCTACACCATCAGATTGCGTCAATACACCAGACTCATTCGATTCAACGAATAACATCAGTTGACTAGCAGAGTTAATACGCAACTTCTGCGTTAAATCATTAATAAGCCAGTCATCAGCATTATCTGTGTTACTTGCCATGGGAAAGGTGCTCAACGGACTATTTCCACGACGTTCTTTACGCAAATAAAAGTCCATTATGCGCTTTTCTTCCATACAAAGACGGGCATCAAGTTGCTCAAGCTCCACTTTCATAATACGTGACCAACTTAAGCTAACAATAACCGCGAGCACAGCACTTACCGTTAAGATAGATATAGAAAAAATACGCGTACGAAACTTCATTTTATCACCTTAACGTGGGCTTAAACGGTAACCTGTACCACGCACTGACTCAATGGCACCAACCATTTTTCCTGCACTTTCCAGTGAGGTAAGTTTACGGCGAATACGTTTAATGCAGACATCGACAACATTGGTGCAGGGATCAAAATCATAGCCCCAAACATGCTCCAATAATTGTCCGCGTGTTAAGACTTTATTTGGCGAGCGCATTAAATATTCCAACAGGCTAAATTCACGACTAGTGAGTTCGATAGATTGTCCCTGACAATTAATACTGCGGTTAATGCAATCAAGCTGCAACGAACCTACTTCTATTACATGTTGTTGCGTGCCGGCATGTCGTCTAAGTAATGCCTGGATACGAGCATTAAGCTCTTCTACATAGAAAGGTTTTGCTAAGTAATCGTCAGCGCCCATTTCTAAGCCCTGAACACGATCACCAAGTTCATTACGAGCAGTCAGAAGAATAACAGGCGTATCGATACCCATTTGACGAATAGAGCGAAGAATATCTAAGCCATCGCGACCCGGAAGCATAATATCGAGAATGATAATATCGAAAGTGTTTTTACTCGCAATCTCATAGCCCTGGTTACCATCAACACAATGGGTAATCGTGTAGTTTTTTGTTCGCATGCCTTCACAGATAAAGTCAGCAATTTTTTGTTCGTCTTCAACAAGTAATATCTTCATTGAATTGTATCCTTAAACAACTCATCAAAGTATCTCACCTGAGGCATCGCTATCGCAACAAGTATGACAACATTGTCATTTAACACCAAGTCTATTAAGCATGATTTAAAGCTTACTTGAGGTTGAATACTGAAATTGTTGATGGTGCATCAGGTTTGGTATTAACCATTGTTGGGACACCGAATGCGGCATCAAAGTTAGTTACATATGCTTGATCACCTCGAACAATAACGTCTCCAGATCCATAAAGTGCTTTAGACGTTCGATCCCATTGAATACCATCAGGTGCAATCATTCCTTTAGCAAATAATGTTGTTAGATTCAAATAGCGTGTAAATATACTTATATTAAGCCTACCCGCTTGAACAGTCATTAAACATACATATTTATCAAGCATTCGTAGTATTGTTCTTCTCACCTAACAACATACTGCCATCATCTAAAAATCTTAAAATAATATGTTTACCTTGGCGGTTATCGTCAAATAAGTAGCTGTATTTATCAGCTATTCTTTCTCTATCTGCTTGAGTTTTTGCAATCGACATTTCATCACGGAAAGCTTGACCTTCCATAATGCCAGCATAATGACTTGCTAAAGCGGCGGTGGTTCGTAGTGCATTTTCAACTTTTGGATTTTCTGCAAAAGCCTGTTTTAGCTCTGCTGCATAAGCATAATCTGTTGGTAAAACTAATTTTCCTTCTGTATCAAACTCAATCGTCGCGGGTGGTGATGGTATGTCATATTTTGCTAATAATGCGTTAAACTCTTTTTGCGAATATTTAGATAAAGTATCAATATTATGAGCAGTAGGAAGTAATAACGGTATATCATTCAAATTGACCGAGCCAGATTGTAGTCCTGGTGTAAGGTATTCATCAAGGTTAATTTCTTGTTGGTCACCTTGTGTTGTATTCATGTTAAATACAGCATGCTCGTTTGATTTTTCTACTTCTTCAACCGCATACTTTTCTTGATAAGCAGCAAATATATCATAAAAATTACTATTGCTGTTCAATGGTTCGGATTGTTGTACACCTTGTGAATGTGATTGAAAAACTGTATTTTTTATTTCCATGTTACCCTCGCTACTAAGCGTAATAATTTACATAATTTGAGGTAAACCCAACCAACTTGTCATAACTTTCAGGTGAACTAAGTCCTTTAGTGCCCCAACTCATAGACATTTTATATAACTCAGATTGTTCATCCTGCATTGGTACAATACTTATTAAAATATCTTTATCGCTCTGCCCATTAGCTCATCCTTGTGAAATTATTTCATTTAAGTTAATCATGCCCATTGATGGCATTCTTCCAATGAGTCAGTTGACTCGTTGTTCTAACTCTTCAGAAGTAGCATTTTCAATAAACGTCATAGCATTTTTTCGAGTATCCATATTGTTGATGCCTTGAGACGTTTTATAGGCAGGAGCTTCGATAGACTCTGTTTTACTATTATTGGTAGATGTCTGTTGCACAGCATAACTTTGTGAGCTAACTGAATTTATCATCATATTTTCCTTAATATTTCACATTTAGTTACTGTATCTGTAGTAATTTCATGTTGAGTGGTGATGTTGGCGTTAGTTATATTAGAGGCAATAGTATTATCCATTTGATAGATACGATTAACTTGGTTACTAGCATTTATTTGCATAATATTCTCTGATGTAAATTAAGAGCCAACGAATAGTTCCTTAAAAAAAGCAAAGAATATGCCATAGAATTTACCTTAGATTTTAGACATAAATAGCTCATCAACACTTCTTTTTTTAAGAGAAGTAGGCAAATTATTGCCGATAAAAGTACAAGAGTGGCAATAATAGGACTATTTAATAGAAGCTTATTTGTTAGCGATTAAATTGCGCTAAAGGAGGATGTAGATATTTGTAAAATAATCATTTCAAATAAGAGCAAATAACTGACCGCAATGCCGGAACAGCAGTCTTTAACTAAATAAGCATTAAGGTCTATATAGCGAACAAAGTAAGCTTCTTTATTGGAGATTTGCTTCCCTCTTCAAAGGTTGTCTGAATAGCAGAACTTGTAGAATTCCCACATACACATTTAGTACAAGCAATATCAATGACCCTAGATTGCCCTTTTGTAGGCTTAAGCAAGTGTTTAGCGAGGCTATTGGTTCATTATTCATCTACACTCCCCCACCTCACAGTACAGCAAAAAACCATTAAAATAGGATGCTAATCTATTGTTTTATAAAAAGTCCTCGTACAATTATGACCACAACAGATAAGCTGAAGCCCTATATTTATCAGTGCTATTAATGAAAATGGCTACTAAATCACTTGAGTAGCTACAGTTTAACTTATGCCAAGTCTATTAAGTTTGTTCCCACTCAGAGCTTAGTAAAATTGGCATTAATAGCCCGACTTATTATAGGTGTTTTTTATCGCTAACTTTTATTATCTATTATTATTTGATAAAGATTCAATTATTACACTGTTTATAACACACCAATACTCACCTACTATACCTTCAAGCAATAAGGCTGCTCATAAATGAACATAAGATTTGGACGGCCTTACTTTCAGTTTAGATAAACACAGTGAGTAGCAAATGATGAAACCGTTAAAAAGCATTTTAGTCATAGCAACACTTTCACTAGTAGCAAGCGCTTTTACAAGTGTTAATGCCGCAGAAGTGTGGCCACTTGAAAGCGTAACAACTTTTACTCAGTACCGCGGTGCTGGTATTACTCATTTTTCTATCAACATGATGAAAGAGTACGGGTTAAGCCAAGCAGGTTATGAATTTTTCACTGGCACAGAAGGTGATTGCTTTAGTGCTTTTGAAAATGCTATTGCGACCAACACATGGTGCGTAGTAACACTTTGAAAGCCTCAATTTTTACACCATAAACATAAGATACGTGAACTTGCAGACCCTAAAGGTTTACGCGGTAGTGTTGATACAGCGGTATTATTGTTACGTGAAGATAAACAAGCACTTTTTAGTCAAGCGCAATTAGAAACGCTCGGTAAGCTACACTTTTCAAACGATATTACTGCCGCGCTTGATTATAAAGTTTGTACAGAGCGACAGATATTAGATGCAGTAACTCGCCAATGGCTCAACAAATAAGTAATTAATTAGTTATACGGGCTTTGTTTTTAATAAAACGGCTCAACATAGTAAGCATCGGCCAAACAGGTCACCTAACGGAGAAACCCATGATCCAATCAAACACGACTCATCCAATTATTAGTGATTTAGAAAAACGTTATACTACTAAACGCTATACCACCAAGCGTATTCCACAAGATGATCTAGACGTAGTTTTTCAAGCTATGCGTCTTTCTCCTTCATCAATTAACTCGCAACCTTGGAAGTTTATTGTTATTGAGTCTGATGAAGCTAAAGAGCGTATGCATAATACCTTTGCTAATAAATTTCAATTTAATCAGCCACATATTAAAACAGCGTCGCACGTTATTTTATTTGCTTACAACCCTGAATATACTCGCGATGATTACGCACAGGTCATCGATGCCGACATTAAAAATGGTCGTACCCAAGCAGAGAACCGTGAGCAAGCGTTTGGCGCTTTTGCTTTTGTTGATATGAATACAGATGAGCAAGGCAACAATGCAACCTGGACTAAAGCGCAGACCTACATTGCTTTAGGTAACACCATGCATGCAGCCGCGCGTTTAGGTATTGATTCTACCCCTATGGAAGGCGTAGATGCTGAGCTTATTGGTGAAATTTTTGAAAAAGAATTAAACGGTTACATATGTGACGTAGCATTAGTGCTTGGCTATCACGATGACTCTGAAGATTATAACGCTAAGCTACCTAAGTCTCGTTTAGCTAAAGAGCAAATAATCCAAGTTTTATAAGCTTGTTAAAAAGCTTTAAACGCTAACCAGCCTAAGCGTTAGCGCTCACATTAGCTTAATAACCCCAGTTCGGGTTAAGCTACTTTACCCAACAATGCTATTTAAACGCTTATCAGCGTTATTTTTACAAACCAATCGCTCGCTATTGGTTTGTAAAAATTCCTTGCTAAGCGCCTAAATTCCATCATTGCGTTTTTTTAACCTTTTACTTAAAAAATATCGTGAACAATTTAGCCAATAACACTATGAATCAATAGGTTATAAAGTCCATTAACCCGAACTGAGGTTAAGTATATAATTTCATGGGATATGCCAAAGGTATTTAGTAGTGTAGATGTGTAATATAACGAATAATCGGTAAAAAACGGGCTAATGATTGAAACATTATCCTGATTTAATCACTAATCAATTATTAAATTAATCGCCTAAAAAAACATGGTTAAGGGTGTTTAATAAAGTCGTTATTTAGCTTGCTTGTATTTAAGTAATTACTAGCAATAGTGCATAGCACCCTATTATATTACTGCCTCAGCTAAAGGTTTAAATCTAAATATATAATAGGAGCTTTGTTTTCTGCCTTGCCATTATTGAGTTGTGCAGACAGCGGTAACTACGCTGCCCCCGTGTACATGTAGCCCTCAGGACCAATACTTACGCCGTCAGACCATATCATCTCTTTATCATAAGTATAATCGCGGTACTGGCCTGTTTTAGCATCTATAACACCTACCGTACGTTCACCAACAATGGTTAAGCAAAGGTTATTGTCTGCATCTATGCTCAAACCACCGTTTACCGGTTTTTGTGCATATTGTTCTACTCGCTCGCCTATTTACTTATCGGTTAATTACTCATTGGCAATATCGGCCACTTTAATACGGTAAACCTATTTTTTATTAAGCAGAGGAAAGTAAAGCCACTGCTGTGCGTTATCAAGCACAATACCATCGGCACCATCAAGTTGCTTTTGCTCAAAAGCATTTGCACCTAAAAGAGATCTTGCTAACAGTAACGTGTTAATTTTCATCATTTCACCTAAATAATAAATTGATTATCTAATGAAAGCCCAACTTAGCAACTGAGTTTCATCATACTACCAATACTATCAATTACCCCACGTTGCACACCTAGGCTGCGGCTTATCTAACGTATGGAGGCTCATCCCAAGTTACGAAATAAGGAAACTTTCCGCATTTTGTCCAAAATACAATCATGCCTTTATCTGTGAGCAATAAGTGGTAATAGCTGCAAATATTTGTTATTAATATGTAAAATAAATAAAGTAGAAATGTTTTTTCTGTAAAAGAGAAAAAGCTTCCTCTAATAAAATTGTTATAAATACAGGGATGGTTCGATGAAAACTCTCAGCATAATATTACTATTTATTACTTTTCAATCCACTGCAATGGCTGAAAAAGGCGTTGTTGTTAATATACTTCCAGATAAATTAACTTTGTCAATTGACTGCGAAGCTCAGGTAAAACTACAACGATTAAAAACAGAGCCAGAAAAATTTTCAGTAGGCTATTCTTGCAAAAACTCGACAAATGGAAGTTACTATATGGATTTTCGTTTAAATGATATGGATATAGTCGCCGATTTTAATGATGGTTCAGCTAAAGTAGATGTGAGTAAAACCAAGTTTAAATCATATACACTTTATGAATTATTTATTGAAAGAAAGGACGGAGAAAAATTTAAATTTGTTTCCTATTGTACAAAAGATATTTGTCTCGACTTAGTGGGTAACTATGAAAAGGCAGTTAAAGACTCTATCACGTCTCAGTTAAGAGGTTAGTATTTATAACCATGTACAAGCATGAATTTTGCGTCTCTTAGTGGGCTGCTAGCCGTCGAGGTTATATATGTATCAATCAGGTAAAGTTTCGATTGCTGAATGTAGTCAATGTGGTGAGGAAGCCACAGTTATAAAACATGAAACTAAAGAGCAGTTTCTCAGATATGGTAAAATTCAAGTTATAAAATACGACTTACAAGGCGCCCTAAATAACGGATAAAAATGCGTTATCACTTCATTCATTGCCTGTGACTTCGCTTATTTAACATCAATAAATAGCACCATATGCTGTGGTTACTCATTAATGCATTAGCACTGACATCAGTCGAAAAACATCACTTAACACATAGTGTTTGTTTGCAGTACAAGCACGCAAATGTCCATAACTTTAGCCGGTATGCGTACCTTTACCATCAAGAAAGGCACGCCTAACGCAACGTAATATTTATAAACTAAAAACCTTTCGTTGGCTAGTGATGCCGGTTCTTATTTTCTCTTTGCTCTGGCTTTATTGGTTTTTTTAGCCGGCTTCTTTTTCTTGATTTGTATCGGCGCTTTTGAAAACTCTTTATGAAAAGGCTGCTCTGTAACCACAGGAATAACTTGCCCTATGCTATTTTCAATAGTAGTTAATTGCCTGACATCATTTTCTACAGCAAATGAAATAGCCATGCCGTTTTTACCAGCACGAGCAGTACGGCCGATACGGTGTATGTAGTTTCTGGGATCTTCAGGAAGGTTATAGTTAATGACTAAGGTAATATTATCAACATCAATTCCACGCGCAGCTACATCGGTTGCAACTAGTACTCTTAACTTAGCATCTTTGAAATTTTGTAACGCTTCTTCTCTAACGGCTTGAGTTTTACCACTGTGAAGACTAGCGGCAGTTATTGAGGCTTTTTCTAATGCTTTAACAATGATGTCAGCGCCATATTTTGTTTTACAAAAGATGAGCACTTTTTCATAGTCAGAGTTTCCTAGAATATTAAATAGCAAAGGCACTTTATTCGATTTATCAAGCTGATATACACTTTGATTAACCAAGTCGATAGTTACCGTTTCTGCCGTAATTTGAACTTTTTTCGGACTTGTTAATATCGCTTGTGCAAGTATTTCTATTTCAGCGGGCATAGTCGCTGAAAATAAGAGTGTTTGTCGCTTCTTTGGCAGTTTAGATATGATGCTTTGAACATCGTTAAAGAAGCCCATATCAAGCATGGTATCAGCTTCATCTAATACAAAGACTTCTAATGCCTCAAAATTTATATCGTCCGTTGCAATTAAATCTAATAATCTGCCAGGAGTAGCCACTAAAATATCAAGTCCAAGTGCTATTGCGTCAACTTGAGCTTGTCTGCCGACACCACCATAAACCACTTTAGTTTTAAGCCCTAAGCCATCAGAGTAATCATTAATGTTTTGCATTATTTGCGAGGCAAGCTCACGTGTGGGCGTTAGTATCAGCGAACGTGTACTCTTAGCGTTGATATCAATTTTATTACGCCCGAAATTATTGATAATGGGTAATGAAAAAGCTGCAGTTTTTCCGGTGCCTGTTTGCGCGATACCAAGCAGGTCATTGCCATTAATAAGCACTGGGATACATTCTTGTTGGATCGGTGTCGGCTGTGTATAGCCTTTAAGACTAACGCGGTCAATAATTGACGCTAAAAGTGAAAATGCTTTAAATTCTGACATGTTGTCTCGGTAGTCTTTAATCAATAGGCCGCTATTCTAACAGAGTGCTTAAACATATTTAAGACATATTCAAGGTGACTGTTTCTGACCAATACCGACAAAATACTTCACAATAATGTAGTTCACTCATTAAGTATTCTGTTCCCTTGATTTTTGGTTTGAACTTTATTTCACCGTTAGTACAATTTTACCTACATGTTGTTTTTTCTGGAAAACTGCTTGTGCTTTATAGATACCTTCTAAAGGCAAGGTTAGTGCAACAATGGGGATAATTTTTTGTTGTTCAATACAGTTAATTAAATTTTGAAAAACTTCCGGCTCAAGCACAGTACAACCATAAAAGCTTAAATCTTTTAAATACAAAGTTCTCACATCCAATTCAACCAAAGCGCCACCGATGGCACCTGATACCGCGTATCGACCTTGAATTTTTAATACGTCTAACAACAGAGGCCATTGCTTACCCGCAACAAGGTCAATCACTACGTCAACACTATTGCTGCCAAGTGCTGTAACTAAGTTTTCGTCTCTAAAAACAACTTCATCAGCACCTAAATCTATAAGTTGATGTTTTTTTTCTGGGCTAGTCACGGCAATAACATATGCTCCCCTTGCTTTGGCTAGCTGGATAGCTGCAGAGCCAACGCCACCTGACGCACCCGTGATTAATACTTTGTCTTTACTGGTTACTTTAGTCCGAGTCAGCATATTTTCTGCTGTAGAATAGGAACATGGGAAAGTAGCAAGCTCAATATCAGACAGTTCACTTTTTATAGGATAGGCATGAACAGATGAAACGGTGCTGAACTCTGCGAAGCCACCATCACACTCTGAGCCAAAATACCAAGGCGTTTCAAGCTCCTGACCGTTAGCTTCACGTAAACAGGGTTCAACCAATACCCGCTCACCGATACGTTTATTATCAACGCCATTACCAACGGCAACGATAACACCACAAACATCAGCTCCCTGAATACGGGGGAAAATCAAAGCATTACCCGACCAACTCGCGTCTTTACCATTGTTATCACTTTTTGAATACCAAGCTATTCTCGTGTTGATATCAGTATTGTTAACCCCCGCTGCTGCAACACGTATCAGCACTTCGTTATGTTTTGGTCTTGGCACGGTAATATCATCACGATACTGAAGCACTTCAGAGCCACCATGGCCTGTAAGTTGAACGCCTTTCATCGTTTCGGGAATTTTAAACATAACTTTGTGAACTCCATAATTGTTTGATAATTTTTTGTGCCGAGATTACCGATGCTTTTCCCATAGTGGGCCAGACACTGGATACACTTTCATGAAGCAAAAAAAGCTCGGTAGACAGATCGTCTCTTTGACACAGTTCTGCTAATAGATCATGAACTTCATCTTTATGGCGCTGAACAGCTTGTTTTATAGCCATATCTTCAGGGAAAGCAGTAATGGCGTTGAGCGACAAACACCCATTAGGTGCAAATTCAACCATCCATTGTTCAAGTTTTTCAAAAATATGTAGCACACTTTCAATACCTGTTGAATGTGATTCACTTAACAAAAATGTCATATACCTTTTATGGCGGTATTCCAAAGCGGAGATAATCATCGCTTCCTTGGATGGATAATGTTTGTAAAGTGTTCTTAAGCTTACGTTACAGGCAGTCTTTAATTGCGCGACACTCGGTTGCGCAAATCCAAGTTTGCTAAAAGCACTTTCTAAGTCTGCTGCAATTTTTTCTTTCAGCATGTTATCAACTCAAGGTAGAGTATTCATTCTACCTCCATAGTAAAATAAACGTTCTACCCTGTCAAAAAATAGTTCTGATTACGGCGAATACAATGGAAATGAAATTAATAACTTTTTATGCAACATTCTTAACAATTCATAACAATGATAAGTAATTGTATTTTCATTTTTCAGTGGCTGATAAGTGCTGATGTTAACGTTCGCTCATATGAAAATAAAAAAATATCGTTATAAACATTTCCAATGCCGCTTTTTGGCCATCGTGAAAAAGAAGTTTCTAATAATAAAAACCTTGGATGAAATTTAAGGTTTAGAGATGATAAATCACAGACAGGTTTGAGCTTATAATTTCTGCCGGTCAAATTTAGTTATGTGTATTAGTTATGCTTTGATATCTAACAACGTCAATTCAAGTTTGCTTTACTAACACTAACCTCAGACTGAACAACTTAAATTCATGCTTTATTTTAGCCGCTCACATCAGTGTTTTAATAGCTCAAGCAAACTTTTATCTTTTGCCAATAAACCTTTAACGCCAGCGGCTAATCGGTGCGTACCATGGCAAGTAGCACAAGCGGCTACCGCTAATGAACCAAGATCTTTTGCTTGCTGTTTAGCCTGACCGGTTTTCAAATTTTGCTCAAGACTGAGCATAGTTTGCTGCATCTGTTCACTTGGGTAGGCTTGCTTATCTTGTTTATGACAAGTACTACAGACTTTCCCAAGCTTATTCATGCC
Organism: Colwellia sp. M166; assembly: GCF_024585285.1. Lineage (NCBI taxonomy): Bacteria > Pseudomonadati > Pseudomonadota > Gammaproteobacteria > Alteromonadales > Colwelliaceae > Colwellia > Colwellia sp. M166. The sequence continues at coordinate 241,048 of NZ_CP040755.1, read as the reverse complement.
CTTTTTAAGCTCGATCAAAGAAGATAGCGCTAGATCTAACTGGCCGTCTTCTGAGGCAATTTTGATCTGATTAACCTGCTTGCTCAATACTCGCATATGCTTGTCAAACGGCAGTGATGGCGCAACGTCTATTGCAGAAAAGTCTGCGCTTCGGTAGGTCAGTGCGGTGATCGCTTGATAATCAACATGACAGGCATCACAATTTTTTTGCAAACTTTCTACTGCCGCTAATACCGCAGGATAATCATGACTTGCTGCCCTGCTTTGTATATTTTCAATCGTTACTGAATCGAGTTTTTTATTCCAATTAGGCACCATTTCACCAATGGCTTGATAATGTTCATTTAACTTTAAACCCCACTCTACAAGGCGTTCATTATCTTTTTGTTCGGCATAAAACGCTACAGCCTGCATTTCACGCCTAAGTTTAAACATGTTATGTAACCAAACATGACGCTTATTTTCTGGTTTATACCATTGGGCTAGCGCTTTTGGCGGCAATTTAACAACCGTTGCTTTATCCGTGTGCTTATAGACAACACCTGCCACCAGTAAAATAAGTATGGCTTGTAAAACAATAAAGTGAATCCATTTCATAATAAATGTTACTCCGGAGCAAGCTATAGCTATGTCGATAGAAAATTATATTTGAGCGATATGATAGTACATTGAGTAAATAACGATTTGATCACGCACAAGAAGTGGTAACTTTGCTAGTAATAGCTGATAGCGGTATTAATCTGGCGATGCAAAGTTACTTTTAGAATAGTTGCTAAGTTTTTTAAAACAAAATATCTTTTATAAACGGAATAGTAATACGACGTTGCTCTCTAATTGAAGCCTGATCAAGCTGCTCTAATGCGGCTAATAAGCTAGTCATATCACGAGATAAACGATTAATAAGAAAGCTTGCCACATCATCGCTGATATATAAGCCACGTTGTTGAGCACGATACTGTAGGGCAAATGACTTTTCTTTATCAGTTAACGGTTTTAATTGTTCAGTTAAGCCCCAACCTAGTCGTGATACTAAATCGGGTAAGCTAATATTTAACTGCCCTACGCTTTGATCACCGGTAATAATCAAACATTTATTTTGCTCAACCATACGGTTATATAAATCAAAAACGCCCTGTTGCCATTTTTTGTTACCGGCAATCAACTGAATATCGTCAAGACAAACTAAATCAATGTTTTCTAGGCCATCAAGCACGTCAACAGACAACTGTGTTAACTCAGAAAATGATAAACATAACGATGTTATGCCTAACTTGTCGGCATAAACACAGCTCGCATGAAGCAAATGGCTCTTACCAACTCCAGTTAAACCAAATAAATACAAACTGTGCATTTGCTTATTTGCATCACAAATACGGTCTAAAAAATGGGTAACTTGCTGCACAACCATTTGGTTACTTTCACTTTGAAAACTGGCAAAAGTTTCATCATCAGGTAGCTGTACAGATAGGGTTAATTGCGAAATTTTCGTCACTTTTTACCCCAATAAAATACCGGTACTTGGTCTATACCTTCACGTTCAGCTAAAGGATCAATATAATGGTTTAACTGTGCACTCAACTTTAATGAAGCGAACAGCGCTTGCTGTGAACCAATCAGTGATAATTTAAAACGACGATTGGTGCCTTTTACACTGACCAATTGTACTGATTGTACGGCAGAAAGTTCACTGAGAAATTCCGATACCGCGATTAACTCAACTAACGAAGAAATGTTAGCTACATCAATTTCAAATTCATTATTATTGCTTGTCGATAAAGCATATTGTTGATAAATAATATCGGTAATATCAGATAAAGCAGTAATCAATAGCTCATTGACGTCGTCACCTAAGTATTGCTCACTAAATACTTGTGCATGTTCACTCTGAGCATCAGTCATTAAACTCCAATCAACAGCTAAATTATGCTTTTGACACAATGGGCATTCAACCGTGGCATCTTCAGCGGTAAGTAAGCTTGAGTTTGACACTCTGATGACCACAACGGCTTCAGCCATATAGCGTGCTGAAGCTTGTGCTACCGGCTGTGAAAAGCGTCCCCATAAATCCGATATCGTCAAGGCCGTTAGATCGGTTAGGTCCATTATTGGCATGACTAACGGTAAACCACGTAATTGAGAAAAGTCATTAATGGTATTCGGTAATAATGATTCTGAAGTTGAAGAAATTATTCTCCGTTCAAAACCATCTTCTTCAATCAACCAGACCATAACTTGGGGTCTTAATCTTCCCCAAATGGCTAAGTCACTTTCTTTAAATAAACGATTGATCTTGGCTTCGTCAAAAGAGACATTCAATAATGTTGTATTCTCATGACGAATATATTGATATTGAGTGACATATTTATTGTAGTTTTTTATCGCCTGAGTAATAACAGGATGTTCGATTTCTTTGCCACCAATCTTAACCAAAACTGCGCGCAAGGCATTTTTAAGCGCTTTATTGCGATCACCTACCGATTGTGAGGCAACAGCAACTTTCGCGCTGTACAAATTTTCGACCTCAATCGCGCTAACCTTCAGCGGTAGTACAAAAAATAACAATATCAGACAATTTCTGAACATAGAGTATATTAACAAGTGTTTCATAATAAAGATCTTATCATAATGTTGCTAATTTTTATTACATATAAAAATAATTTATTTTAAAGATTTTCAGCGCGCCTTTGCGCTGGTAGAATATGCGCCTTTATCGTACAAGCAAACTAACTACTAATTGAGGTTTCCCGTGAGCGAAGAAAAACAGTCTTTAAGTTATAAAGATGCTGGCGTTGATATAGATGCAGGTAATGCCCTAGTTGAAAATATTAAAGGTGCGGTAAAACGTACTACACGCCCAGAAGTTATGGGAGGGCTAGGTGGTTTTGGCTCTATCTGTCAACTTCCTACTGGTTACAAAGAACCAGTACTGGTTGCGGGAACCGACGGTGTCGGTACTAAATTGCGTTTAGCCATCGATTTACAAAAACACGATACCGTTGGTATCGATTTAGTTGCTATGTGCGTAAATGACTTAATTGTACAAGGTGCTGAGCCTTTATTTTTCCTCGATTACTACGCAACAGATAAACTCGATGTTGACGTTGCTTCAGCTGTTGTTTCAGGTATTGCTGATGGTTGTGTGCTATCAGGTTGTGCTTTAGTGGGTGGCGAAACCGCTGAAATGCCAGGTATGTATCACAAAGGTGATTACGATATCGCTGGTTTTTGTGTTGGTGTTGCTGAAAAATCTCGAGTTATCGACGGAACGAAAGTTGCTGCCGGTGACCAACTTATTGCGTTAGCGTCTTCAGGTGCTCATTCAAACGGCTTCTCTTTAATTCGTAAAGTATTAGAAGTTAACAATACCGATACTAACGAATTACTCAATGGTAAATCTATCGGTGACCATTTAATCGAACCAACTAAAATTTATGTTAAGTCGGTATTAGAGCTGCTTAAGCAAGTTGATGTTCATGCCTTATCTCACATTACCGGTGGTGGCTTCTGGGAAAACATTCCTCGCGTATTACCAGAAAGTGCTCAAGCAATTGTTGATGGTAATAGCTGGCAGTGGCCAGAAATATTTAACTGGCTACAAGAAAAAGGCAACATTACAACACATGAAATGTACCGCACCTTTAACTGTGGTGTTGGTATGATCATCGTTGTGCCTGCCGATGCTGTAGCGCAAAGCATTGAAATTTTAACCACTCACGGTGAAAATGCTTGGCATATTGGTGAAATTGCCGATCTACAAGCTGGCCAAGAACAAGTTATTATCAACAAAGGTTAATCATTGATGCGAAGCCGAATTGTAGTACTCATTTCTGGCGGCGGCACAAACTTACAGGCAATTATTGACGCCTGTAAACAAGAAAACTATGGTGGCGATGTCGTCGCCGTAGTTTCTAATAAAGCTGACGTTTATGGATTAACCCGAGCACAAGACGCAGATATTGCCACCGCTGTGCTCTCACATAAAGATTTCGATAGTCGTGAAGATTACGATAGTGCGCTCATTACTGAGATTAATCACTATCAGCCTGATCTTATTGTACTGGCTGGATTCATGCGTATATTAACGCCAAAATTTGTCCAAACTTATCAAGGTCGCTTAATCAATATACATCCTTCTCTTCTACCTAAATATCAAGGTTTACATACCCATCAGCGAGCAATTGACGCTGGTGATACTGAGCATGGTGTTAGTGTTCATTTTGTTACTGAGGAACTTGACGGCGGTCCTGTGGTCCTACAAGCTAAAGTGCCTGTATTCCCTGAAGACACTGCTGACGACCTTGCACAACGCGTACACCAACAAGAGCATAGAATTTATCCACTGGTGGTAAATTGGTGTTGTAGCAAACGTGTCACCATGGCAGGAGAAAATGCATTATTTGATGGTGTGATTTTACCGGCTTCAGGATATGCTAGCGAAGAATAACTTTATTTTTAGAGAATTTATTATGTTGAAATCATTACCTTATACCGCTTTGTTATTAGCTAGCTTAACATTGTTCAGTCCCTTGTCTTTTGCCCAGACGACAGATAAAGCAAGCAAGGTAATGATTCCTCCATTTAATGCTAAATATACTATTTTACATAAATCTAAAGCGGTTGGTGACGCAACACGAAAGCTAAGCTATTTAGACAATGGCTTAGCGCAATATAGCTACCACACAAATATTGAATGGTTAATATTTTCAGATATTCGTGATGAAACCTCAATTGTTAAACTTGAGGGTAATAAAGTTACACCAACCAGCTATGAATACAAACGCGAAGGCACTGGCTCTGATAAGTTTTATAAATGGAGTTATGACACAGCTAACAATACCGCTACGGATGAAAAGAAACAGAAAACTAAAAGCATCGACTTTCCTGATAATATTCAAGACTCACTGAGCTACCATCTACAGCATCGTCTAAATATGATCAGCGAACCAGAGCAAAAACAATTTGTTTATCCTGTTATCAAATCATCAGGCTCGATAAAAAATTACGTTTATCAATATGATGGTGAAGAAGAAATCATGCTACCTTACGGTTTGGTAAAAACCATCAGGCTTAAACGTGAAGTTATTGAAAAAAAACGTGTGACTTACGCATGGTTTGCGCCAGAATTAGATTACCTATTGGTTAAACTTCATCAAATTAAAGGCGGTGTTGAGCAATTTGAAGCACAATTAAACTCTGTAACAGCGATAAAATCGACAGCAGTAGTAGTAAACAAAAAAGCTTTATAGTGCTTATTTTCACATTCATTATGCTGAAATCAACTTTAACTGATGAATAAAATTTCACGACTTTTTTGTATATTGGCAAATTAGCTGCCCTTTACTAAATAATAAACCGTCACCTGCTTGCATTTTTTGCCATGTTTCATCATCTGTTAATGGTTGTGTGGCAATAACAGTAACTATGTCATTTTCAGTGGTTTCCTGATCAAAATTAATCACCATCTCTGCATCAATTAAACTGGCTTTACCAAATGGTGCCCGTCGCGTCAGCCAATGTAAATTATTAGCACAGTAAACCAATAAAAAATCACCATCGGTTAGCAGTAAATTAAACACACCCAGTTTATTGATTTGCTGACATAGCCCAATGACATAGTGAAATAAATCTTCTGGTGTAGGTACATCCTTACCAAAATGTTGCAGTAGTTGATCGAGTATCCAGCAAAAAGCATGCTCACTATCGGTTTCCCCAATCGGCATATGGTATGTTATTGCTAGCTTAGTTTTAAAATCAGCGAGTTGGCCATTGTGCGCATAGGTCCAATTTTTCCCCCACATAGGGCGAATAAAAGGATGGGTGTTAACTAACGAGACTTCTCCGGAGTTTGCTTGGCGGATATGACAGACTACAGTTTCACTTTTAATCGGATAATCAGTCACCAGCTGAGCAATAGGCGAATGAGCACTCGGTAGCGGGTCTTTAAAGCTACGGCAACCTTTACCCTCATAAAACGTAATACCCCAACCATCTTTATGTGGCCCGGTATTACCACCGCGCTGCATTAAACCGCTAAAGCTAAAACAGATATCTGTTGGTACATTGGCACTCATCGCCATTAATTCACACATAAAAATAAAACCATATTAAACAAAAAACCAAAGACAAAAAACCAAAGACAAAAAACTAAAGACAAAAAACAATTTTTGCGATATAAATCAAACATTAACAACCATAGTGCTGACTTTTAATAGCAGCTCAGATAATGCTACTGACTTTACTCGTAAACAGACTCTCCATTGGTATGGTTAGTATTAACTAAACTCGCGAAAATTTACAGACACTTTTTCAACAAACCTGCCATGATGATATTAGCCTATTAGCAGTCAAATTTACCTATTCATAGTACTTTGTTATGGTCATCAATTCACATAGTTTCTATACTGAATAATTACAGCCGTTAAATGAACGAACAAACATCCCCAAACAGAAACAAATTTCGTTACCATAAGAAGCTATACTGACAATAAATAATTTGAAATTATTGACAAGACAAATTAAGCTTCAATAATTATCTGGTCTGACCTCCAGTAATTTTAACTTTACATATCAACATTAAGGAAAATATGTGGACTATTTAACTTGGATACTTATTGCTATCGCATTATGTGGGTTTATGGCGTATTCGCGCGCATCACTCTCAACATTTACCATAGCATTTACCTTACTTATGATCGTGGGAACTTTTTTCAACATCATATCTTTCTTCAGTTGGCTTATTTTTGCTATTATTGCCATACCATTAAATATTGCCGATATTCGAAAACAATACATATCTAACCCTTTGCTTACCATGTTCAGAGGCATAATGCCTGAAATGTCAAAAACCGAACAAGAAGCGATTGACGCAGGTACAACATGGTTTGAAGCCGAGCTATTTCGTGGCACACCCGATTGGAAAAAACTCCATAACTACCCTAAACCAAGACTAAGTGCTGAAGAACAAGCCTTTTTAGATGGGCCGGTAGAAGAAGTTTGTCGCATGACTGATGACTGGCAAACCACGCATGAACTCGCTGATTTATCACCAGAAGTATGGCAATATCTAAAAGATAATAAGTTTTTTGCCATGATAATTAAAAAACAATATGGCGGTCTTGAATTTTGTGCCTACGCTCAATCTTGCGTGCTACAAAAACTTTCTAGTGTCAGTACCGTTTTGTCATCTACTGTCGGTGTACCTAACTCACTCGGCCCAGGCGAGTTGTTACAACATTACGGTACCAAAGAACAACAAGATTATTACTTACCCCGTCTTGTGAAAGGTGATGAGATCCCTTGTTTTGCCTTAACAAGTCCAGAGGCTGGTTCAGATGCTGGTGCAATTCCCGATTACGGTGTCGTTTGTCATGGTGAATTTAACGGTGAAGAAGTATTGGGTATGCGCTTAACCTGGAATAAGCGTTATATTACTTTAGCACCGGTGGCTACTGTCTTAGGCTTAGCCTTTAAGTTGCAAGACCCTGACCATTTACTTGGTGAGGAAGAAGACTTAGGTATCACATGTGCATTAATACCAACAGATATTGACGGTGTTATTACTGGTCGTCGCCATTTTCCATTAAACGTACCTTTCCAAAATGGCCCGACTCAAGGTGATGATGTTTTTGTACCTTTAAGTTTTATTATTGGTGGCCCTGAAATGGCCGGACAAGGCTGGCGTATGCTAGTTGAATGTTTATCGGTTGGCCGTGCAATTACCCTACCTTCAAACAGCACCGGCGGCATAAAATCGCTAGCGCTAGCCACTGGTGCTTATAGCCGTATTCGTCGCCAATTTAAAATCTCTATTGGGAAGATGGAAGGTGTTGAAGAAGCATTAGCAAGAATAGGTGGCAATGCCTATTTGATGGATGCCGTTACCACCATGTCAACCGGTGCAATTGATATGGGCGAAAAGCCCAGTGTTATTTCTGCTATCGCTAAATACCATCTCACTGAAAAAATGCGTTCATGCGTTGCAGATGCTATGGACATACATGGTGGTAAAGGTATTTGTATGGGCCCAGGTAACTATCTTGCTCGCGCTTATCAAGGTGCCCCTGTTGCGATTACGGTTGAAGGTGCAAATATACTCACGCGCAGCATGATTATTTATGGCCAAGGTGCTATACGTTGTCACCCTTATGTACTTGCTGAATTATCTGCAGCAAATAACCAAGATCAACAACGAGCACTAAATGATTTTGACCATGCCTTATTTGGCCATATTGGTTTTGCTATTAGTAACATTTGCCGTAGTGTTTGGTTTTCTTTTACCGGCAGTTATGCGCTAGGTGCACCTTACAACGACAAAACCAGACGTTATTATCAATTAATGACTCGCTTTAGCTCTAACCTAGCCATGCTTTCAGACATTGCTATGTTGACCTTAGGTGGAGATTTGAAGCGTAAAGAGCGTATTTCAGCACGACTTGGTGATATTTTAAGTTATTTATATTTAGCATCAGCAACGCTTAAACGTTACAACGACGAAGGTCGCCAAAGTGCTGACTTGCCATTGGTGCAATGGGCTGTAGAAGATAGCTTATACAATATCCAGCAAGCGATCAGTGAACTCATTAACAATTTCCCTAATAGAATTGTTGCCGGTGTATTAAAGCTTATTATATTGCCTTTAGGCTGTTGGTTGAAAAAACCATCAGACGAAACTGATCATAAAGTGGCGGCACTATTACAATATCATAATGAAACCCGTTCACGTTTAGGACAGGGGCAATATTTAACACGTGAGCCTGAAAATGTCTTAGGACAATTAGAGCAAACGCTTGAAGATATCATTGCTTGTGAGCCAATTTTTGATAAAATTTGTCGAGAGTTGGGCCAACGTCTGCCTTTCTATCAACTGGATCTTGTTGCTAAAAAAGGCTTAGAAGCCAATATTATTAGTGAAGAAGAAGCTGCGCTACTGACAGCAACAGAAATTGCTCGTAAAGCCGTCATTGATGTTGATGATTTTGAATCAGATTACCTAAAAGCAGGCTAACCCGACAACTGCCCTCACTAGTTATAAAGCTCATTACGGTGAATTACTGTAATGGGCTTTTTTGCATTTAAGAAAGTAATGCCGACAAATAGATATTTCTAGCTAAAGCCGTAGGCTAATTATACCAATTTTACTAAGTTTCTCTCCACTCAATGAAATTTAAAAGGCTTAGCGGCACAGGTTCACAGTTCCAGACTGAACCTCAGTACCTACATCCATGCAGGCAAGGCATTGATTGAAGATAATGGTTATTCTCGACAACTGCTCCTGCGTTGTTCTAATGACTCACATCCCTGTGAGCACCTTATCGAAATCAATAACGCGGCCTGTAAGGCTTTAAAATCACCCTTCGGGAGTTGGGTATTGCTGATGTTGAAGGAAATTTTTCAGCATTGTTTCTAAATTGTGACTAAGCAGCTATATTTACCCTACCGTCATGAATATCTACTTATGAATAATAGATAGCGTAACCATTTACGAGTAAGAAAAATCAATGTCAGCTAATAGTGAGCAAGCTCCCGTTAAACGACGTAGTAAGGGTGAAAAAACAAAAAAATTGATCTTAGCGTCAGCAATTGACATGCTGGCTAAATTAGGTATCAAAGGTACTACCCATCGAGCTATTGCCGCTCATGCTAATATTCAACTATCTCTGACAACCTACTACTTCAAAGATATTCAACACTTGATACAAGAAGCTTTCGAATTAAATTCACAGAATGCAACGGCAGATATACCACAATTATGGCGACCTATTTTAGCGCTGTTAGCACAACACAATAAAGTCGAATTACGACGAGTTAAAGTGCGTCTTGAATTACAACAACAACTTACGAATTTATTGTTAGAGCTAATCAACTTAAATATCAAGAATCATCGTGATCAGCTTATCGTAGAGCAACAGTTGTTAAATGAAATTCAGTTTTCACCAGCATTGCGCTTACTCGCTGAGCAGCACAATGCAGCTCAACTCAAACCCTGTATGCAAGTATGTCAATATTTCAACAAAGACCTTGTTAAAGTCAATGCACAAATATTACTCACATTGCTCAAACAAGCACAATATCATCAATTACTCGCTAACCAATCCATATTGCAGCTCGGTGATATTCGTACTTTATTACAGCAAACCTTAGCGATTGTACTTGCCATAAAACCACAATAGCAAATCCACTAAAGCTTTGTACTCCTAGAGTAAATCAGTTAAATTAAATCATTCGACCATAGAATTTAATCAGGAATACTTGTGGATTTTAGCGAACAACTGGCGCAGCATCAGCAATTTTTTGCCTCAAACAAAACCCGTGATTTAAACTGGCGTAAGCAACAGCTACAACAAATTAAGCGCTTAGTGACAGAGAATGAACAAGCATTTTTAGATGCCCTTCAAGCTGATTTAGGTAAACCGGCACAGGAGGCATGGATAACCGAAGTATCCTATGTCACCGGTGATGTTGATCATGTTTGTAAACGACTCAATCGTTGGGCAAAAAAACGTTCAGTGGCAACCCCAATTGTTGCCCAGCCAGGACGTTCTTACATTCAACCTGAGCCGCAAGGTAGTATCTTGATTATTGGTGCTTGGAACTATCCAATGCAACTGATACTGGCACCGTTGGTAGCCGTAATAGCAGCCGGTAATTGTGCGATGGTGAAACCGTCCGAACTTGCGCCAGCAACATCACAACTTTTAGCCAAACTCATTCCACAATATTTAGATAAGCAAGCATTTTCCGTTGTCGAAGGTGCTGTCGAAGCAACAACAGCATTACTTGCCTTGCCGTTTGATCATATTATGTATACGGGTAATGGTCAGGTCGGGCGTATTGTTATGGCCGCAGCAGCAAAACATCTTACCCCAGTAACATTAGAGTTAGGCGGTAAAAGTCCTGTTTATGTTGACGAAAGTGCCGATCTCAATATTACCGCGCAAAGAATTGCTTGGGGAAAATGGATGAATGCAGGACAAACTTGTATTGCACCAGATTACATCATTACTTCAAAAAACATGATTGCACCATTAGTAACGGCGCTGAAAAGCCAAATAACAAAAATGTTTGGTAAAAATCCCCAAGCAAGCAAAAGCTATGGCCGTATCGTGAATGAACGCCATGCTAAACGCATTAGCGACTATTTATCAGATCTTATCATCGAAGTGGGCGGCGAATTTGACATTGAACAGCGTTACATTGCGCCAACCATAGTGGTTAATCCTCCACTTGATAGCGCCTTAATGACCGATGAAATATTTGGCGCTATTCTGCCTATTATTGCTATTGAAGACTTTGACAGCGCTAAAGCTTTTGTGAAAGCACGTGACAAACCGCTTTCGGCTTATATTTTTAGTAAAAATAAAACGCAGTGCCAAAGCTGGGTAAATGAAATAAGTTCAGGTAGCCAATGTATTAATGATGTCATTATGTTTAATGCCGTTCCTGAGTTACCTTTTGGTGGTGTCGGTCCCAGTGGTATGGGGCAATATAGTGGTCAAGCCGGTTTTGATAATTTTAGTCACTTAAAATCAGTATTAGTTCGACCATTTATCAAGGATTTACCTGTTAGGTTTGCACCATACAGTAAGTTAAAGTTTAAGTTTCTTCGTTGGATCCGCTGAGCGAGATTCAATAATAACAATGGTTTGTTGAAAGTGTATTTTTATCAACTCAATAGGCCTTGGTTATTAACTCCTTGCTATTAATTTTTTACTCTTAAATATTAGAAATTGAGAACCGTGTGATGAAATATGTAAAATTAGGTAGCAGCTCATTAGAGGTGTCGGCTATTTGTTTGGGCAGTATGACTTGGGGTTTACAAAATAACCAGTCCGATGCTGATGCCCAGCTCGATTATGCTCAACAACAAGGTATTAACTTTATTGATACCGCCGAAATGTATGCTGTGCCACCGACGAAAGAGACCTATGGAGCAACAGAGGCCATTATTGGTAATTGGCTCAACGCCAAACCCTCTCGTCGCGAAGATATTGTTTTAGCCTCTAAAATTGCAGGACCTGGATTTTCTTATATTCGCGATGGTAGCAAAATTTCAGGCGCCAATGTTATTACTGCGGTTGAAACCTCGTTAAAGCGTTTACAAACTGATTATATCGATCTTTATCAGTTACATTGGCCTAATCGTCAGTCTCCACATTTTGGTGAACATTGGCCAAATAAAATTAACTATAGCCAAGTCGATGCCGAGCAACAAAATGAAGAAATGCTTGATATCCTTCAAGGCTTAGAGCATTGCGTTAAAGCGGGAAAAATTCGTTATTGTGGTTTGTCAGATGATACCCCTTGGGGCATTAATCAGTACTTGCGTCTCAGTGCTGAACATAACTTACCGCGTATGGTTTCAATACAAAATGAATTTAGCTTATTACATACCAAAGATTGGCCGTATCTTATAGAGAATTGTATTCACGAAGATATCGCTTACTTGCCATGGTCACCTTTAGCAACAGGTTTATTGACGGGTAAATATCTAAATGGACAACGTCCAGAAGGTAGTCGTTTTACCCTGATGCAACGTAATGGGCTGTTTCGAGATACCCAACATACCAACGCAGCAGTTCATGCATATGTAGCGTTAGCCAAAAAACATAATATCTCGCCAGCACATCTAGCGTTAGCTTGGTGCGATCAAGTCGACGGAGTCACGTCTACCATTATTGGCGCAACCAACATGCAACAGCTCAAGCAAAATATTGCTGCTTTTAAACAGCCCTTAACAGCTGAAGTGCTTGAAGATATTAATCAAACCTTAAAACAGCACCCATGCCCTTTTTAAAAACTAATACCAATTCTACTAAGCGCTGAGAGAGAAGAAACTTAGTAAAATTGCTATAAAAATATTGCTTGGCTAGCTAGCAACATGGCTTTACTTATCTTGCGAATAAACAAAAAGGCCATACTTGAAAAAGTATGGCCTGATAATACATCTTAAATGCTATTTAGTACTATGATACTATTTAAGCCACTGATTTATAAGAAAGATAATAACTCTTCATCTAATTGCATTAAGGTTTTAGGATCTGCCATCATAGTCACAGCTAATGATTTAGTACGCGGTAATAAACGTTCAAAATAAAACTCTGCTGTTTTGATTTTTGCGCGATAGAAATCTCTATTCTCAACATCAGTGGCTAGCTTTTCGTAAGCGGCCTGTGCCATTTGTGCCCAAAAATAAGCCATAACGATATAACCTGAATACATCAAAAAGTCGACTGACGCTGAACCAACAACATCACGATCTTTTTTAGCTTTAAGTCCTAAACGAATGGTGTATTGTTGCCATTTCGCTACTGTGGTACTTAATGGCCAAATAAACTTATTCATCTGACGCTTATGCGGGTTGCTCGATATCATGCTTTGATCTTTACAGAAAATGAGCACCTCTTTGGCAAAAGCATTTAATGATTTACCACGGGTCATTAAAATTTTACGACCTAATAAATCAAGTGCTTGAATGCCAGTAGTTCCTTCATATAATGTTGAAATACGGGTATCACGAACAATTTGCTCCATGCCCCATTCTTTAATGAAACCATGACCACCAAATATTTGTAAACCATGGTTAGCACTTTCAGAGCCTAACTCAGTTAAAAAGGCTTTTAAGATTGGGGTAATAAAGCCTAAACGGTTATCCGCTTTTTTACGCTCTTTATCTGTTTTTGCATTTTCAATTTCATCAACTAATTTTGCTGTATAGTAAATCATGGCTCGGCCACCTTCACTAATCGCTTTTTGCGTCATCAGCATTTTCCGAACATCAGGATGACAAATAATAGGGTCAGCCACTTTATCAGGATGTTTAGTGCCTGATAATGAACGCATAGATAAGCGCTCTTTCGCATAAATCAATGAGTTTTGATAAGCTAATTCAGCAGCACAAACCCCCTGTAAAGCCGTACCAACACGTGCGGTATTCATAAAGGTGAACATACATTCTAAACCTTTATTTTCAGGACCAATCAACACACCTTTAGCATTATCAAAATTAAGTACCGCAGTAACAGAAGCCTTGATACCCATTTTATGTTCGATAGAGCCACAAGATACATTATTGAACTCGCCAATAGTGCCTTGCTCATCAGTTTGCATTTTTGGCACGATAAACAATGAAATACCTTTAGTGCCTGCTGGTGCACCCGGCAATCTTGCTAATACAATATGTATAATATTGTCGGTTAAGTCGTGCTCACCAGCCGAGATGAAAATTTTCGTACCGGTAAGATTATATGTACCATCACCATTTGGCTCAGCTTTAGTTTTTACTTGCCCTAAATCTGTACCACATTGTGGTTCAGTTAAACACATAGTACCGGTCCACGAACCTTCAATAAGGCGTGTTAGGTAAAGCTCTTTTTGTTCATCCGTACCGTGAGTATGAATAGTATTCATTGCACCATGACTTAAACCTGGGTACATCGCCCAAGACCAGTTAGCTGTGCCCATCATTTCAGACATCACCATACCCAATGACGCAGGTAAACCTTGACCACCATGCTTAACCGCATGTGGTAAGCTCGGCCAACCACCTTCAACAAATTTTTGATAAGCTTCTTTAAAGCCTTTAGGTGTGGTCACAACACCATTATCAAAGGTACAACCTTCTTCATCACCGCTTTGGTTTAATGGTAGTAGTTCATTTTCACTAAATTTTGCACATTCTTCCATAATGGCGTCAACCAAATCTGGTGTCGCTTCTTCAAATTCAGGATGCTTTTGGTAGTGCTCATAATAATTAAATACATCTTCAAACAAAAATTTGATGTCTGCTATCGGTGCTTTATAACTTAGCATGGTTAACTCCTAACACTTTTAATAATAATTTTTTTGCATTGCTGCATAAGTGCTAACGAGTATACACAGATATACACACTGGTCCAACCACTATTTTTAATCTTAATGCAATTAACGACAAAAGAAAGACATTCAACTTTAGAAACAATCACTTGGAATGCATTAGATATAACTAAACAACGCTACAACACTACTTTTTATATTAATATATTGATAAAAATACCGCTAATATTAATATAAACAAGAAAAAATCATTTTGCCATAAAGCTTAAATAATGCCTTTTAAGTGATTAACTTTGATTCTATTAGCACCATAGCCTTGTGCTTTAGAAAACTATTTTATCGGTAAATAAATATCCGTTATCGTCTCTGCTTCACTCACATCAGGATATAAGCTCACCCGTTCTAAAAATAATGGAAAATCTCTCAGCGCTTTACCTGAGCCCTGTAACCAGCGAGTATATAAATACTGAATGGCCGGCGCTAAGCTATCATCACTGCCTTGATGTCGTATCTTCACACATTGCCCTGCCGGTATAACATGATGAATAACACCTTGTTGATTTTCTGTCACCTCGGTATATATTTCACATGCAATATCAAAGCGATAGCTATCTGGCGCAGTAGTAATAGGGTCATCGTAAATAAGATTAAACGTTTTACTTTTATTGGCTGGTAAGCCGTTTGCTTTGCGCCAAAGAATGAACTGGGCAATGCTATTACCTAGCAAACTCGGTGAAGCCCTATGTTGCAAAACAGCTATTGACGTTTCCGGGAAGCTTACTAGCGTCACTTGAAAGTTCTCATCTTTTGGCATTATTTTGTTCCTTATCGTCAATACACTTTGATAATGTTCGTGCCATGGTGCCCAATTAGGCGCTTGCCTAAACTTCATCGGGCTTTGCAGAAAAACACGTTTAAATGCTCACGAAAAGGCTGCCGCACTGTCATAACCGGCCATTAGCGCTATACGCTGGTCACCTCCTCGTCTTGATGATGCTCAAGGTGTTGTAAAATAATCTTAAACTTAGCTAAATATTTTTCCACTAATCTAGTTCCATACCGTTCTTTGAAAACAATTTTATCTAAGCAGAACAATGATTACTTGATATATATTGCTAATCTTCAATCAGCCAATCTTGGTAACATTGCATAAACAGTTGCCAAAAATGCTCAGCACCTGAGATGTCACTCAATTCTTGCTATAATTTTGCTAAAACAACTTTATCAACAATACTATTGTGATCTGGAACAAATTGCGCCTGCATTTGTGTGCCATAATTTGATAACAGTTGCAGGCATAAAATGTACGCCTCAAGGCTTTGCGCTACTAAGCTTTGCTCCCAACCTTCATCACCTAAAAACCCAGTGTAAACAGGAAGTTCATCCTGCAAAGTATCGACAAAATACGGATCACCTAACTCGGTATCACGGGCAAAAACCTGCCATGAGCTTTGCCACCTGCCCTTACTTTCGGCTGTTGATTCATTCACTACCAATTGATCTGATGCATTAGTACCAAAACCTAACTGTGCTGCCACTAATTCATCTAGCGATGTTATGTGTTTAAAACCTTGAGGACCAAAAAAAACCTCAGCATTATCTAAAGTATCTAACATACTTACGAGTTTCTGTGCTGTCATAGCTACCTGATTAATATATAAAAAGAAACGATACACAAATTTACTTATTCTAAAATCAACCAGTATAGTTGCGCAATTAAAGTCATATTATCTCACAGCCAGGGACATTATAAAAAACTGTATATTTGGTTTGGATCTTGCTTAAAGGTAATATCTCCGTCAATTTTTTGAAATAATCATATGATTAACAACATAAATTCTTACAATTCGCTAGTCAATACGTCATCAACAAGCACCAGTACATCTGAAATTGATAGCATAATAGCGCAACATAAAGAAAGCACGGCAGAGCAAACAGCAACGGTTGCTACCGATCAAAGTAGTTTATATTTATCAAGCCGAGCCCAAAAAATAAATGCGCTGAGTAAAGAGTTCTTTAGTGGTGACACTTTAAAATTTGACGACGTAGAATCACTAAAAGAACGTGTTTATCAACTAGGGTTAATTTCAAAAGACGAATATGGCAAGCTGACTAATACTTCATCAGATATTGATACAAGCTCTCTTAGCAATGAAAATTCGAGCTTAGGCCTAACTCAGTATATGGGCGATTTGATCACCCGTTTACAGTCAGATGATAATAACGAGACATCAGATGCTGAGTCCGAAGCACAAAGAAGCGAAACATTATCCATATTAATAAAAGCGCTAGAGTCGGCAAAAGAAGTAATATCCAATGTAGAAGAGGCAAAGCGTGAAACCGACTTTAAAGCAAGTTTACAAGCAACCTTAGCGACGCTTAAAGATACCATTGAAGATCCCGCTTTTGAAAAAATTCCTTTAGACGATAAAGTTGGCTTAACTAAGGTTTATCAAACATTAGAGATAGTTGACCAACTTTCCCCTCAACGACTCAACAATGACAGGCTTAACAAGTACATTGATTTATCATTTAGTTAACCTCAATATTGAATAGCAGTAAAAATTGATAAACCGCTACAATGCGCCGGTATGGTTTCAATGAAAAACTATCATGGCTCGTGATAAATCTACAGTCATAAGTAAGACGACTTACATTTCATTTAAGCAACGAAAGTGCTTAACATCATAGCTCTAATATTTTAGCCCCTAGTATATTTCACTCATTATTTTTAAAAACACTTAACACGCGACCAATCACTTGCGCTTTATCTATTGGGCCAATTTGCTCGACTGATATACTTCGAGCATCTTCCCCTTTTAACCAAATAAAGCCATGATGATCAACCAAAGCAACCGTTTTCACGATTAAGCCATAAGTGCGGTGCTGAATTAATATTTTCTTCCCTTCACCTAAAAAAAAACCAACAAACCAACGACTAGCAAAAATATAACTTTCATTGGGAATATTCGGCGACATACTATCACCTTGCACCTTAAAGAATGTAAAACCTAACATTTTGCCATCTCCTTACTATCCTTAGACTTAACAGTTCACTTTTTCAGCGTTTAAGTGTCAAAAGAATAGGCGAACGCACAACTAAAATTGTAAAAATCATCGAACTTTTTAATAAATTTATATGCCATTGGCTTATGCCTTATCAGGTTTTGATAAAAAGAGTTAAGATACTGTTAATGTAAAGTTTGTACTTCAAACTCTGCGGTTTTTTGCAAATGCTCAAGCTGTGCTAAACAATGTTCACAGCTGGGATGTTTTTGGGTAAAAAACATAATAGCCTGCAAAGTGGTTTTTAAAGCAGTAAAGGCCAACGTTCTTAATGAGTCACTTGCACTTTCATCTTGGCTGGTACGATGAACTTCTTGATAGGCTTGTAATAAATACCCGATAGCTCTTTCATGATCCCCCTGTGTTTCAAATAATGTTCCTAAGTTATGGCAAGCACAAACCCATGCCATTAATAAAGACTCGTGCTTTTCACCACAGTCCCATCGCCCTGCTAATTGGCTATAAGCCGATTTATAGTAAAGTTCAGCTTTGACCCACTGCTGTTTATCAAAGTAAGTATTACCCTTTGTCAGTAAATTTTGCCAATTCATCGATAAATTCCTACTGTAAGGTTAAGTTAACTTTAAATTAAAGTAAATGATAATCATTACCATTAACATAATCAAGATAAATTTTTCGATATAAAATAATGTTAAATACTGAACTCCGTGTAATATTTTGTAATTTATGAAGCCACTATAATAAAAAAAATGTCAATAAATCATAATCGTGACTATAATTTTCAGGAGATGAATAGTTAATGGAATAACTTTGAAAAGATTTAAGCTAAACCAGCAGATTGTCTACCTTATGTTTTTAGTATTAATCATGACTAATACCTTATCTTATGCCAACAATAAAACACTTTATGCCAGTGTACCTGCCTTTCCTCCTTTTAATGGTTTTGTTGAAAGTAAACATTGTGCTGGTGTAAATATGCTAGCAATTCAAGCAGTAATAGAAGGGTTGCCAGTAAATATTGAATTTTCTTCCTATCCATACGCAAGAATTCTGCATTCATTGAAAACCGGTGAATTAGATTTAGCACTCATTTTAAAAAATAGCGGGCTTAAAAAAAATGTTGTCTATATTGGTCCACTTTCTTACATAAAAATTGTCTTGGTCACTCCTAGTAATATCACTATTGAGCGCTACGAAGACCTTCATCAACTCAAAAATATTGCGGTGATAAGAAACACACAATTTAATAAAATATTTGATCAAGACAAAAAATTGAAAAAAATCAAAGTCGATAACTATAAACAAGCCGTTAGCTTGCTAAAAATGAATCGTATTGATGGTATCATTGGTTCAAAGATAGGCCTTGAATACAGCTTACGCCTACAAGGTATGGATAGCAGCTTAGTCACTAATACTTTCGATTTAGACCGTCATGAATTAGGTTTACACTTAGCAAAAAAGTCACCTTTTATCACCTTGCAACCTTTATTGACAGCAGCTGTAGAAAGACTTTATCAAGAAGACTTTCTTTATCAGATTTATCAATATCAGATTAACCATTGCTTGCCTTCAAAAGGCAAGTCACACTCGGGTAACTAATCTAATACCAATTTTACTAAGTTTCTTCCCACTCAGTGAAATTTAAAAGCTTTAGCGGCACAGGTTCATCGTTCCAGACTGAAGCTAAGTACCTACATCCATGCAGGTAAGGCATTGGTTGAAGATAAGGGTTACTCTCGACAACTGCTCCTGCGTTGTTCTAATGACTCACATCCCTGTGAGAACCTTATCGAAATCAATAACACGGCCTGTAAAGCTTTTAAAATCAGCCTTCGGGAGCTTCCTTAATAAACTTGGTATAAGCTCCAGATTGTAAAAATAACGGTAAACCTTGTTGACAATATTGGGCTATCATTCAGCGATAAAAAAAGACCGCAAAGCGGCCTTTTATTTAGCAAAGTGAGAGATTAATTAGCTAATGTATCGGCAATATAGCGATCAACAAAGCGCTCTAAGATATCTAACGGTACAGCACCATTTTTTAGCACTACATCATGAAAATCACGTAAATCAAATTTATTACCTAAAGCGGTTTTAGCTTTTTCTCTCAACGCTAAAATTTTCATCATCCCCACTTTATAGGATGTTGCTTGCCCCGGCATCACAATATAACGCTCAATCTCAGAAATAACATCAGATTGCGCCATGCCCGTATTGCTTTTCATGTAATCAATAGCTTGTTGTCGAGGCCATTTTTTATAATGAATGCCGGTATCAACAACCAATCGTACCGCTCGAAATAATTCAGCTTGTAAGCGGCCAATATTATCAAAGGAATCATCTTGAAAGCCCATTTCCCATGCTAAGTACTCACTATAAAGTGCCCAACCCTCAACATAAGCGGTAAATGGTGAAAACATTCTAAATAGCGGTAATCCTTCTAGCTCCATCGCCACCGCAATTTGAAAGTGATGTCCAGGAATGCCCTCATGATAAGCCAGTGTTCTCATGGAATATTTTGGTGTTGCTTTAATATCATACAAGTTTGCAAAGAAACGTCCCGGACGGCTGCCATCGATCGCTGGCTGTTGATAATAAGCACCCGGGGCTGTTTTCTCTTTAAACTCAGGAATACGGGTGACTTCCATACCTGCTTTAGGACGAATTCTAAAAACGGCATCCAAGCCGGTGTCTATTTCATCAAGAATAACTTGATAATCTTTCAATATTTGCGCTCGTCCTTCATCACTATCCGGATAATAAAAGCTATCTTGTGCCGCCAAAGATTCAATCGCTGCAGAAAAGCCTTGTGAAGTGTCATAACCTTGCTCAACTAAGATAGTCAATATTTCATTTTGAATACGCTCAACTTCTTTTAAACCAACATCATGAATATATTGCGGCGTATAATTTGTTGTGGTGAAAAACTGTAATGCACTGGCATACGCCTTATCACCATCAGGTAAACGCCAAAAGCCATCATCGTTTGTTGCCTTTGCCTGCAAATTACTAAAGTAGGTAATTAGCGACTGATATGCTGGGTGTACGAATGTCTTGATGTTATTTTTTGCTTTCGCTAATAACTGCTGTTGTTCATCAGCTGAAATATTTTCACTATCTGACATTTTCTTTGCCAATGAACTATAGAGAATATTTTCTTCGATAGGCTTATCAACAAAGTTATTCATCTCTTCTAACACGCGTTCAATAACAAACGCTGGAGGAATAATGCCTTTTTCTTCTCTAAGCCTTATGCCTTCTAGTTCTTGGTTAAATTTATGTTTAACTTTTTCTAAACGAGATAAGTAGTTTTCAGCATCTGCAACACTATTGACTTGATGTTGAGCTTCCATAAAGCTTGGATAGCCGTTTTGAATACCAAACAATTGATTTACCGGGTAGTTATGATAACGAAATTGCTCGGAATCTTTGGCAAAATCTAGCAAATATAAGGCAATTTTTTTTGAAAGACGGTCAGCCTCAGTTAAATTTTCATCGTCATAGGCATTTAGCGTTTTGTGTACGGTCTTCAGTTTGACATACATCTCATCAGCTTTTGCCAAACTTGCATCATCTAACTCTGCATTATGCCCGGTGATACCTATAGATTCTAGGAAGCCTAGCGAGGTTAAAGTTTCAGGACTTTCAAAGGCCATTTTTAAAACTTCACGATCAACAAATGAGCGAAACCTGATAGGTTTATCAGCATTCCACTCATAAGCAGCAAAACTGCCAGCAAGTACGGTAATGATTAGTAGTAAAAACCCTAGCCATTTAAATATTTTTTTTATCATAATTTCCTCAAATTAAACTAGTGATTTAGTTTTGAAATTAGATGCTTATTATCAGCATGTTATTATTATACTTTTGACGTTAACAAACTAATAACAACAAGTAAAAGAAAATGGAAAAATAGTGATGTTGGTTCGCAGCGGCTCAACTACTTATTGTTGCGCCTTTGACATAACTGACTTTATTTCAAAGTAGGATGTGAACTAAGCTCGGAAGAGGCTAAGTAACTTTTTGCAATAGTAACAAAAACCCATGTTAAGGTTATTGGAAACAGCAGGATAAATAAATATTTTCCGTACATTAATGGCACAACAACAGCAAAGGCTAAGTAAAAAGCATAAACCGCCAGCTGTAATTTACATTGTTTAGCAAATTGAAAAGCTGAGACAAAATTACCGACTACCCCCAAATTTTTCAAACGGGCAATTAAACACGGTAATAAACCAAGAGTCAGTGATAATAATGAGAAAAACCAAGCCAAAAACACATTAAACCAATAGAACTCTTGACTAAGACTGGTCGTTTTTTGACTGTTAATATTAAAAGCTTTGGCTAAAAATGAATTGCCATCAACATAAATGCTATAAATCGCAATCGCATCTGTCATCCAAATTAAAAAGAACGCCCCTTGTACAACAGCAACTAAGCCAACATTAACAATTAAGCCTGTCGCTTTGATTTTATTACTTTTATCCGAATTAACGCTTAATAATGGATGTAATGCTAGGCTTACCAAAGGAGTAAATAAGATAAAACCGGCACAAAAAGAAATATACATCGACGCGAGTTCATAGCTATTCAAAAAACGCTCGATAACTTGTGCAATAGCAAAAATAATAATCGACGCCAATAAAATTAAAAAACCACTCAGTAGGCTATTATTTAGTGTTTGCTTTGTTGGTGACATGCAAAAGACTCATAGGAAACATCTCGCTATGATAACGGATAATTAGGCTAAATTTATTGATTTAAATCGTAAATATACCGGTATAAAGATTTAATACCGAATAGACATAGCTGGCGTAGATTAATACCAAGTTTATTAAGTTTGTTCCCCACTCAGAGCTTAGTAAAATTGCTATAACTTATTTCGCTAGTGATGCTGACAACCATGAATTTCAATTTGTAGCACACTGGTACTGACATCAAATTGCTCTTTCAACACTCGTTCAACTTGAAAGCGGCAAATTTCATCATGTTTTTCTAATGTACATTTATGTTTAAGGACAATATGAGCACCAACTACCACCTGACCATTATCACTTTTTACAATTAAGTTATGCACATTATCAATGTGTTCAATAGCTTGTAAAGCCGCTTCAATTTTTTTCAATGCCGGCAACCGTATCCCGTTGAAAAATAAACCTTTAACACATTTATAAAGCAGTTTAGAGCCAGTATAAAGCACAAAAAATGAAATTAATATACTTGATAGTGAATCAACAATCGTCCAGCCCGTCACATGAATAACAATACTGGTAACAAAAGTCACTATGGTCGAGAGGAGATCAAAAAAGGTATGCAAAAACACCGCATAAACATTAACACTGTCTTTGCGGCCCTTATATAAAACATAAGCCGATGCGGCATGGAATAAGAAACCTAACGAGGCAATTGCTGACATAACAAAGGTGTTAATTTCATGCTCATCATGGTGCTCATGACCAAACAGTCTTTCCGCACCTTGCAATAAAATCCAGCAACTGATCAATAAATACAGACAACCATTGATCAAACCACCTGAGAGCTCTAAACGACGATAACCATCGCTAAAGGTTCGTCCAAACTTTATCGCTAATGTCGAAGCAATTAAAGCAATAAACAATGAACTATTGTGAACAAATAAATGCCCTGCATCCGCATAAACAGCTAAAGAGTTTGCGTAAAAAGCGCCGACAAGTTGTAACACCATAAAGGCACTAGTGATAGCAAGTGCAATAAGTAAACGGCGTTGTGATGATTTATGCGTGGTTAAAGTCGTCATGGAAAAGCTTAAAATTCTCATTAAAGGGGATGAATTACCGAGCAGTTACTTTTCTCAGCTAAAAAGCGCTGTCATTGTAGTCTTAATTGCACTAATTAAATAGTCACCACAATAACAATGCTAATCCACTGGCATTTTATAATGCTTAATAGATAAATTACTGAGCCCAATAAGCTTGATCTAAGCTATCTTCTCGCTCGGGTAAGCCACGAGACAAACGTGGTGAATGCTGCACTAATACTTCATAACTGGCTCGGTTAGCATATTTACTCATTTGTGATAGCGAGGAGTAAGTTAAAGCCGGTTGCTGGTGTTTGCTTGAATTTGCCACAGTATTTTTATGATAAACATTAGCACTTAAGTCATGCAATATCGCGGCAAGTGCAGCATCGCCAGCACCATTAGTATTTTTAATGCGTTCAGGTCCGCCCATATACGGTGCTGAGTGGGTATATATTCGCATTGGCTTTTGGCAATCTTTCAATAACATAGGGCGAGAATATTCATAACGATTAAATTCTTCAATTTCAGCTGATATTAGCGGATATTCACTTTCGCGTTTAAACGGCTCATCAACATAACCAGCCATATATAAACCATCTTTACCGGCAGTACAGATAACCATATCAACCCAATCAAGACATTTATTGGCCGCAAGTAGTGGCTCTTCTATCCCGGTGATCGCTAAGGCTTCTTCTTCATTCATGGTCAGTATGTTGACATGTTTTTGTACAAAATCACGCCAAAACTCAGGTTCTTCTTCAATGAGGAATTTAGTCCCTAAGGTCAATACCACGGGGACGCCAGCCGCATTAGCACATTTCACTGCTTTAATTGCGGCTTCAGTCATGGTATCACCTGGTTGTGTACGCATTAAGTACGAACTTATCACCAGTGCTGATGCACCTGAAATTAACGACTCGTCAATAGAGTCAGGACGTAAGCGGTTAATCAAGCCCGCATTAATACCAAACGTGCGCTCTCCGGTATCATCAATCAACGTAAAACAACGACCAATAGGGCCATCAACCGGCTGCAGGTAATTCAGATCAACACGTGAAGAGGTATTACTAATAAAGCGATAAGCGTAATCACCAACATGAATATTTTCAGACATCACGCCAAGTAACACCGAGCGATCATCTGCTAAGACAGAATAATTATGCATGGTGTTGCCTATGGTACCACCGGCAAATTCGTAATTAATTAACGCCTCATCTTTTAAGCGTTTGTATAAGCGTTGCGTTACTTCGTCTGAAATGACCTGTGACATGCCTCGTTGTAGATCAAACTCATCCAAAAACGCTTGCTCAACTTTGGCTTCAATATCCACTAAAACCTGATCGATACCGACAATATAGTTTTTATCAGCTTGTGAGCTAGGGTTTACTTGGTTTGTTAACGGGTTTTTATTATCTACAGGGAAATAATGTCTATGCTGACGGCGTCCGGGGAACTTCATGAAGTAATACACGGTTAATGACAAAAAACGGATTATAGCGCAATGCGATTTGGTTTGACCAGAAAACATCGCCTGAAATTACCGAGAAATACTGAGAAATAGTGAAAAGTTAAGCTTAATGGTTATTCATCAGCGTTATCTGTGCTCAAAATAGCGTTTAAAAGCGCAGTGTAATAATAAAATAAGTCAGCATTATTGCTATCACATGCGCTTTACACAACGAAGGTTCGGGTCTTAATGCATTAAATAGTCATCATACGACTGCATTTCTTGCTGCATTCTTCTTTGCTCCTTAAAAGCCTCTATTTCACGCCATTTACGCTTAGATTGCTTGTTATTTTTTCGCTGCTGATTATCAAAATAATCATCGAAGTCATTAACATTTTCTTCCGGCCATTTTTTAGTTTGCATAACAAATACTCATATTGATCTTGATAATTTGCTATAAACTAATAAATTTATATGACGGTTATTTGAATGAAAAGTGACAATTTGATTAAGCAACTCAGCTTTTGTTGCGAGTTCGCAATAGCTATAACGTGTTGGACTGCTGATTTGGGCTAGTACTAAAAGCACAGAAAGTTTATGCTAATAATGAAGTCAAAGCAAAACGACTTTATTTAACATTAAATTTGATCTTATCCTGAGTAATCAGCCGTTATTATGCTTAAAATGACTCATGTAACTTGGACTTGGGATAATGGATATGCGAAACACAAGAGTACGGCAAATTTTACAGTGACTTAAACTATCTTTATAAAAAATAAATGCCTAGTTTATTATCAATGCTATAAGTTTTATCTGTATCAAGAAATATTTGTCTACCTAATAGCGAGCTATGAGTAGCAAATTTAACGTAAAAACAGGCAAAAGCTATAGTATTTAAGCGCTGAGCTAAGCCTTAGCTCAGCTTGTATAATGTTAAATAATAAGAAAATTAAATCTAATGGAGACAATAAATGTCGGATAATAAACAATACCGTTTAGTTACTCGCAGTGATTTCGATGGCTTGGTTTGCGCTATTTTACTCAAGCATATTAATTTAGTTAACGACATTCTCTTTGTTCACCCCAAAGATATGCAAGACGGAATTATTGCCGTAGGAGCTAACGATATTTCCACCAACTTACCTTTCGTTGATGGCGTTCATATTGCTTTTGATCATCATCACAGTGAAACCTTGCGTAATGAAAAGAAAGACAATCATATTATCGACCCAGAAGCGCCATCCGCTGCCCGCGTTGTTTATGATTATTACGGCGGTACAGAAACTTTTCCTGCTAGCTGGGAAAGCATGATGAAGGCAGTTGATAAAGGTGACTCAGCTCAGTTTGATATGGAAGAAGTACTACATCCTAAGCGCTGGGAATTACTGAATTTTATTATGGACTCGCGCACAGGTTTAGGACGTTTTAGAGATTTTCGAATCTCAAACTATGAACTGATGATGGATTTAATTGAGTTTGGTAAAGATCACAGTATTAATGAGTTACTTGAACTGCCAGACGTAAAAGAGCGTACTGAACTTTACTTTGCTCATGAAGAAAAATTCAAAGCACAAATTAAGCGTTGTGCAACGGTGCATGGCAACTTAGTGGTATTAGACTTAAGAGATGAGGAAATTATCTATTCTGGTAATCGTTTTGTTATATACGCCCTATTTCCACAGTGTAATATCTCAATTCATATTATGTGGGGATTGAAAAAACAAAATACTGTTTTTGCCACCGGAAAATCAATTTTTGACCGTAGTTCAACAACCAATGTTGGCGAATTAATGCTGAAATATAATGGTGGTGGTCATAATGCTGCTGGTACTTGTCAGGTACCACATGAGCAAAATGAAGCATGCCTAGCTGAACTCATTTCAGCGATTAACGCTGACAGCTAACAGTAATTAATAACTCATCATAAAAAGCCTTCGAGACATTCACCATTGTTGTGTCTCAAAGGCTTTTATATTGCAAGGTTAATAACTTACCCTGATTAAACAGTAACTTTAACGATAATTAAAAGCGATAAGTTACGTAAGCACCGGCGACATGGTCAAAGCTATGATCAACTCTATAGCCATTTTCTAAGGCATCAAAATTAGAATAACCAGTAAATACCCCAACATCAGTACTTTTACTGTAAGCATAATTTAATCCAACACTAACTTCATGAGCACTATTTTGAGTAAAGTCGATTAAATCACGATACGTATAGTTTGCACTCGCGGTCCAATTTTTTGCGACATTTGCTTGCACACCGACAGAGTAACGATATTCATCTTTATTTTTTAGCTGCTCTTCATCCCACTTGACGTAACCTAAAGAGAATGTCATCGCGATATTTTTATCAAAAACATACTTAGCATTTAAATCCACGCCATAAGCGATTGCATCACCATTAACATGTGAGTCTTGATAACCTCTGACGCCTAATCCTACCGCCAATTCCAAGCCCAAATTATTATCAGGGCGAGCCAATACTCGATAATTCAAGCCGTCTAAACCTAGGGTTAAATCGTCGGTTAGACCGTAAGCGGCATTTAAGCTAAGTGCACCACGACTATCGTCTTTTTCTTCACCCCACAATAATGCACCACCAACTGCGATAGTGCCATCGGTTAAGGTAAGTGGTCTTAATACTGGGTTTTTGGGATACTCTGTTTCAGCAAACGCCGATGAAGACGCTAAAAGCAATGCCATGCTGATAAATGACTTACTGATAAGGTTATTGTAAATTAATCGTTTGTTCATGAGTGTTATTCCCTGAGTTTAATGTCTTGTTTATTTATACCGCCATAATAAAGTCTTGTTGCGTTCGATTCTTTATGGCTTTTGTCTGGGAAATGTATAGCAACGTCAGAAACTGTAAGCAGGATGTGTTTTTGTGTTGATTGTCTTTATAACGGTAATGAAGAATTTGCGCAGAAGGCTACTAAACTGCCTGACATGATGGCGCGACTACACTCATAGTCGCATCATACAATTAATGAATTTAACACAGAGAAATAATGTCAATTAAATTCATATCTACCGGTATTTATTATGAAAGCATCAAGGAACAAATCAGGCAGCTATGATGCCTGTGATTTTAGATAAAGTTATTATGGGTAGACTGATAGGTTATAAAATATGGAGAATTTAAGCTTCAATCCCCCAACCATCGGTATAACCTTTAAACTGAGTGACTATTTCTTCAAACTGAGCTTCTAGCGCAATAATGGCATCATAAAGAGGCAATACTTTTATTGAACAAGCTAAAGCCCACACTTTTGGATTGTCATCAATATGAACATCAGAAATAATAGCAGGCTCTACTTCAGCAAGATGGGCTGCCATAGCCTCCGCTTGTTCTTGTGATCCGAATAAGTGATAAAAAACAACCGTATGAATTACCGTTAAATCGATACCTGCCTTTTGCATTTCAAACAATACTTTACCTGTTTCATCTTTTGGGAACTTCATATTACTCTTCAAGGGTATAAAATTAATGACGGCATTATAAACGGCAATGATTAAAATGAATAGAAAACAAAATCTATTTAATGGTTGTAGTCGGCACGCCGATGCCAAACCAGTTAGCTGACTCCAAAGGCTAAGTTAGTGTAAGTGGGCTCTAATTTAATAAATTGAACAGCTCGGAGTTTAATTTATCTGCTTGGCGTAGCGGTGGCGACAACACCCAGAGGGCCGTTACACGCCAAAAGCCCCTCTGGACTCCCCGTGGCGCCCTGCTCAACTAAAGCTGAAATCGTAATTTTTGCCGTTATCGATTCTTGACGAATGCTCGTCCCTGCGCGACGTCAGTTCCAGCCATCCATGGCTGTCATCGATTAACAGCTATTAAAAATTACAATTTCAATGCTGAGATGGGACTCAGAGATCGTTGATAAGACAGAAACTCATCTACCATGTAGAGCAGCACAAAAGGTTGACACAAACTCTTAGTCTACTTTGGGAAAATGCTGAGTAAATAATCAATATCAGCTATTGCTGGCAGGACGCCAGCAAAGTGAAGTAGCACATTGATTATGTTCAAGGATAAACGGTAACGTGCGGTGCCATGGATGGCAAGGAGCGCAGTGCCATCAGCACTGGTACGTCGAAGAATATTGGTCGTCATGGAGGCAACACGTTTAATGTTGCAGCGCCAAGGGAGTCCAGAGCCAAAGAAGTATGAGCGGCGCTAGTCTCACTTTTCTTTTTTGGTGTCGTCGCCACCGCGACAACTGTCGGTTAGCGTGCATGAAGCCTTAATGTGTATCTGACCCTACTTATACTTGAGCTTATGAACTATGAGCAGGCAGATTAAATTTATCATAAACATATTGCCGATTAGAGATTGGATAGCCCTGTTCTTCTAGCCATTGAATGGCCATTTCGGCATTGGTAAAAACGCATCTTTCATAGCCAGAATCGGTATGCGGGATAATACGCTCTAATTGCGATGTTTTTAGAAAACTTGGAGAGTAGACATGGCAATCCTTAACACAGCCATTATCTTTAAACCACTGACAAAGCTCTGCAACATGAAATTCTATTGCTGGAATACCGAGTTGCCATTGCTCAAAAATTGATATTATTGCCCACTGCTTATTTATAAGGGGTAGCGTTACCTGTTTAAATTCTTTGCAAAAAGTAACGATAGCCTCTTCATTCCAAGCGTCTGCAAACCAAATAATGACAACATTATTATCAATTTTTATTTCCCATCGTCCGTGTACTGAAAGCATAATTTGACTATAAAATAACCCTATAATGTTAATTTCTAGCACGCTAAATGATATTTTTCAAGTGACAGTAACTCTTAATTTGATGCCATTAGAGACGCTAATCTTGCGCTAACCTATAGATAAAATTCTTACTAGACCATTAAAAAGCTACCGATAGTGGGGTAAACAGGGATCCTGCTAAAAACTTTCCAACTGAGAAGGGCTCTAGCGATCATTGCAGTTTTGTTACCTAAATAAGCAAGAGGAGAGCTTCGTACGATGAAACAAGCGCCAAGTCTGCTTCATTAAACGCCGGAATGATGAACGGTAAAGCGCGATGCCATGGATGGCAAGGAGCGCAGTGCCATCAGCACTGGTACGTCGAAGAATATTGGACGTCATAGAGGAAACACGTTTAATGCTACAGCGCCGAGGGAGTCCAGAGCCAAAACAGTAAACAAACTCCACCCCATTAATTTAGAGTGAGTGTTCGTTTAATTTTTTCCCCAAAAAAGGCTAAATTAGAATAAGTGGGATCTAGTTTTATAAATTGAATAGCCTGGAGCTTAATTTTTCTGCTTGGCGTCGCGGTGGCGACAACACCCAGAGGGGCGTTACACGCCAAAAGCCCCTCTGGACTCCCCATGGCGCCCGACACAGCAAGACATTCCAACAGAATTTAGGCACGAAGTTTATACCTGCCGAAAATCGTCCCTTCACACGGCAGTCTACGCCATCCATGGCTCCGATAAACATCGTACTTATCTAAATTCAATTTCCATTGCTGAGATGGGATCAAGAGTTTGTGAGTTCTATGGTGTAGTTATTTAGCAAACCGGTTTATTGAAATATTAAAGAATAAACTCTACAGATAAACCAAACGCTAAGTCTGCTTCATTAAACACCGGAATGATGACCAATATTCACGTATCACTGGCATGGATGCCAGTGAAAGCGCTGTAGTGCCGGGATGCACGTTCAGCGCTGGTACGTCGAAGAATATTGGACGTCATGAAGGACACACGTTTAATGTAGCAGCGCCGAGGGAGTCCAGAGCCAAAGAAGTATGAGCGGCGCTAGTCTCCCCTCTCTTTTTTGGGTGTAGTCGGCCCCCCGACGCCAAACCAGTATGCGCCCCCCAAAAGGCTAAATTAGAATAAGTGAGATCTAGTTTTATAAATTGAATAGCTTGGAGTTTAATTTTTCTGCTTGGCGTCGCGGTGGCGACAACACCCAGAGGGGCGTTACACGCCAAAAGCCCCTCTGGACTCCCCATGGCGCCCGACACAGCAAGACATTCCAACAGAATTTAGGCACGAAGTTTATACCTGCCGAAAATCGTCCCTTCACACGGCAGTCTACGCCATCCATGGCTCCGATAAACATCGTACTTATCTAAATTCAGTTTCCATTGCTGAGATGGGATCAAGAGTTTGTGAGTTCTATGGTGTAGTTATTTAGCAAACCGGTTTATTGAAATATTAAAGAATAAACTCTACAGATAAACCAAACGCTAAGTCTGCTTCATTAAACGCCGGAATGATGACCAATATTCACGTATCACTGGCATGGATGCCAGTGAAAGCGTTGTAGTGCATGGATGCACGTTCAGCACTGGTACGTCGAAGAATATTGGACGTCATGAAGGACACACGTTTAATGTTGCAGCGCCGAGGGAGTCCAGAGGGAGGCCGGCGATAGCCTCCCTCTGGGTGCAGTCGGCACCCCGGCGCCAAACTGATGAACAAACTCCAAGCCGATCAATTTACAGTGAGTTACAGTGAGTGTCCCTCTAATTTCTAGAGTTAGAGTGGCTGTCCCTCTAATACTTTTTGGGTGTCGTCGCCACCGCGATAACGGTAGATAAGAGAATATAGACATGATGGTATTTAAATGAAAATCAAATGTACCTGACCCCTTTGATTACAAGCAATTAATTTAGAATGGGTGATGAGATGGACGCTCCCAATTACGGCGTCAATGCGCCAAACTGGTTAAAAACAATCAGTTAATTTAAGGAACGTCCGTCATGAAAGTTAGCACAATATCAATTGATTTAGCAAAAAACGTTTTTCAACTCATGGGGTTTACTGAGGCTAATAAAGGCGTTTTTAATAAGCGCTTGAACCGCGCTCAACTGAAGCATTTTATGCAAATGCAACCCCCATGTCGTGTTGTGATGGAGGCCTGTTATTCTTCTCATTATTGGGGCCGGTTGTTTGAATCCATCGGTCACACTGTGCACTTAATTCCTGCGCAACACGTGACACCTTTTGTGCGAGGAAACAAGAATGACAGTAACGATACACTGGCCATATTCGAAGCAAGTAGGCGACCTTTCATTCGGTTTGTCCCCATCAAAACCCAAACTCAGCAAGAAACGTTAATGCTACATCGCTTGCGAGAAAGGTTACTTAAAAACACGTACAGCGGTCACTAATCAACTACGTGGTTTATTAGCTGACATTGGCCTTGTTTTCCCGTTAGGCATACCTGCTTTTAATGAAAGTATGCAAGCATTATCACTTGATACCACGTTATCGGTATCAGTTCAGTGGCTAGTTAACGATGTTTATCAAGAATTCAAAACCTTAAACCTACGTATTAAAGCGATTGAAAAACAATTAAAAACTGACATTGAAGCCAATTCATTAGGGCAAATACTATTGAGTATCCCTGGCATTGGTTACCTCAATGCTTCTGCCTTTATTGCCTCTATAGGCAGTGGACAAGCCTTCACCAGTGCACGCGACTTTGCTGTTTGGCTAGGCATTACACCCAAACAATTTGCCTCAGGCAATAAAAGCGTGATGGGCGGCATCAGTAAACGTGGAGACCAATACCTGCGTAAACAGCTTATCCATGGTGCGCGTGCCATCATCGTTCATGCCAGAAAGAAACACGATGCATTGAGTGTGTGGATAACCCAGTTAAGTGCACGAAAACCGTTCAATTGTACCGCGGTTGCCACTGCGCACAAGTTAGCACGCATCATGTG
This sequence comes from Colwellia sp. M166, assembly GCF_024585285.1. Taxonomy (NCBI): domain Bacteria; kingdom Pseudomonadati; phylum Pseudomonadota; class Gammaproteobacteria; order Alteromonadales; family Colwelliaceae; genus Colwellia; species Colwellia sp. M166. The sequence continues at coordinate 208,271 of NZ_CP040755.1, read as the reverse complement.
GACATTGTTACAAAAGCAATGCCATTACACGCCTCAACCGGTTAAGGTAATCACATGATTGACGACCCGTTTTACCCTCTAGTAAGCCTGTGCAGGACAAAGGCCATGAGTCTGTGTGGGTGTTTAGGCTGCTAGAGGGGACTTAATTTATCCAGAAAACTTTTCAAGACTGTTGTTGATAAGATGAAAAAAAGGCACTAGCCAACTAGAACAAAGCCTGTGAGAGGACAAGTGTATCTATCACGTTTGGGTGAACAATGTTTTAAGGTATTTCTAGTTCGCAACTTATCTGGAGCATGGATAACAAACCATAGCTCGAATATATGTCAGTACAGTTTGCTTTAAGCAAGCGAAAGCGCCTGTCATCATGAACAAAAGTATGAAAAGAGTAATGCTCAGTAATCAAAAACATAAGCCCGTTTTGTTATGTTTTCGTATTCACTTGGGTTGACATCAAGGAAGCGTCCATATATGTCCGTCTAATTTTTTTCTAACTGAAAAATCAAATGTACCTGACCCCTTTGATTTTACGCACTTGAAGTGCCTTGATTTAGAAATGTGTTTAAGGCAATGTAATGAATATTAGGCTTATTAAATGGAATTAAACATGAGTACAATAAAAAAATTTTATAGAAATAGTGCTTGGTTTGAGTTTGCAGATAAAGTTAAAGCTAGAGATAGGTATACTTGTTTAAAATGTCAAAGATCAAATCATGAGGTAGTGCTGCAAGCTCACCACACCAACTATTTAGAAGGTAAATTACCTTGGGAGTACGCAATTAGCGATTGCATATCATTATGTAAAGGTTGTCATGCCCGTGAGCATGGACTAATAGAACCGAATACTGGCTGGAGCCTGTTATCAATTGATGATCTAGGTGACTTGGCTGGTGAATGTGAACGAGCAAACTGCGGAACTGCCATTAGGTATGAGCATCAAACTTATCACCCTAATTGGGGCTATAAAATTGTTGGAAGTACTTGTATTGAACATTTAACCAAAAAAGATCAAGAACTAAGTGGAAAAATACTTAACTTATATAAGGTTATAAGCAATTTTGTTCATAGTGAGAAATGGGTAAGAGGCAATACGAAAAATAATAAACCTTTTATTGAGAATAAGTATAACCATCATAAAGTCAGAATTTATGGTGAGAGTAATAACTACTCATTTCAAATTGCGATTAAAGAAAATGGAATTAGATGGTACGACTATAAAGATATTATTAGTGTTCGTGGTCATTCACTGGAAGAAGCCAAAGAGCTAGCGTTCATAGCATTAAAAGGTACATTAGTAGAGGATGCAACAGAGAAGAACCTTTTTAGATCTCTTTATAAAAATATAAAGTGATACTCTAAAAAAAACCCGCGCGCTCTATTAGAGCAGACGGGTTTTTATTAAGAATTACAAGCTATAAGCGAATCGCTTACCAACCTGTTTTCTCTTTAAGTGCTTTACCGATGTCCGCTAAAGAACGTACAGTTTTAACACCAGCCGCTTCAAGAGCAGCGAATTTCTCATCAGCTGTACCTTTACCACCAGCGATAATCGCACCAGCGTGACCCATACGCTTACCTTCTGGTGCAGTAACACCAGCAATGTAAGATACAACAGGCTTAGTAACGTTTGCTTTGATGTATTCTGCCGCTTCTTCTTCAGCTGTACCACCAATTTCACCAATCATTACGATTGCTTCAGTTTGTGGATCGTTTTGGAACATTTCCAATACGTCGATGAAGTTAGTACCAGGGATAGGGTCACCACCAATACCTACACAAGTAGATTGGCCAAAGCCAGCATCAGTTGTTTGTTTAACGGCTTCGTACGTAAGCGTACCAGAACGTGAAACAATACCTACTTTACCAGGCTTGTGAATGTGACCAGGCATGATACCAATCTTAGTTTCGCCAGGAGTAATAACACCTGGACAGTTAGGACCGATCATACGAACGCCAGATTGATCAAGCTTAGCTTTAACGTCAACCATATCTAAAGTTGGAATACCTTCAGTGATAGTAACGATAAGCTCGATGCCGGCATCAATAGCTTCTAAAATTGCATCTTTACAAAATGGTGCAGGAACATAGATAACTGTAGCTGTTGCGCCAGTTGCTTCTACTGCATCACGTACTGTATTGAATACTGGAAGGCCTAAATGCGTTTGACCGCCTTTACCTGGGCTTACGCCACCCACCATTTGTGTACCGTACTCAAGTGCTTGTTCTGAATGGAATGTACCTTGACCACCAGTGAAACCTTGACAGATTACTTTAGTATCTTTGTTAATTAAGACAGACATTATTTGCCCTCCGCAGCTGCTACAACTTTAGTCGCTGCATCAGTTAATGACTCAGCAGCAATGATATCTAAGCCAGAGTTTTTAAGAACTTCACGACCTAATTCAGCATTAGTACCTTCTAAACGTACTACCACTGGTACTTTAACGCCTACTTCTTTAACCGCGCCAATAATACCTTCAGCAATCATGTCACAACGAACGATGCCACCAAAGATGTTAACTAAAACAGCTTTAACGTTGTCGTCAGAAAGAATGATTTTGAATGCTTCAGAAACACGTTCTTTAGTCGCCCCGCCGCCAACATCAAGGAAGTTAGCTGGCTTGCCGCCGTGTAAGTTAACGATATCCATTGTGCCCATTGCAAGGCCAGCACCGTTAACCATACAACCTACATTGCCGTCTAAAGCTACGTAGTTTAATTCATATCTTGCTGCATGTGCTTCACGCTCATCTTCTTGAGATGGATCGTGAAATGCGCGCATTTTAGGTTGACGGTATAAAGCATTACCATCGATACCAATTTTGCCATCTAAACAGTGAAGATTACCTTCGTCAGTGATTACTAACGGATTGATTTCTAATAAAGCGAAATCGAAATCTTCAAACATTTTTGCAAGACCTAAAAAGATCTTAACAAATTGCTTCATTTGCGTTGGGTTTAAACCTAACTTGAAGCCTAATTCACGTGCTTGGTAAGGTTGAGCGCCAACCAATGGATCGATTTCAGCTTGGTGAATTAACTCAGGAGTTTCTTCAGCAATCTTCTCGATGTCAACACCGCCTTCAGTAGACGCCATGAATACTACTTTACGACTTGCACGGTCTACAACAGCACCAAGGTATAATTCGTTAGCAATATCTGTACAGCTTTCTACTAAGATTTTAGCTACTGGCTGACCATTTTCGTCAGTTTGGTAAGTAACTAAGTTTTTACCTAACCAGTTTTGAGCGAAATCTTTGATTTCTTGTTTAGTTTTAACTAGCTTAACACCGCCAGCTTTACCACGGCCACCCGCGTGTACTTGAGTTTTAACAACCCACATATTGCCGCCGATTTTATCAGCTGCTTCTGCCGCTTCCTGAGGAGTATCGCAAGCGAAACCTTCAGAAACTGGTAAACCATATTCAGCGAATAATTGTTTCGCTTGATATTCATGCAAATTCATGGTGTTTTATCCATTTATCTGTAGATGAAGATGGCAATCATCATAAAAATTATTACCATCGAAAAAAGTCGATCGATTATAGTACAAAAGCTCTAAAGAACCTAGTCCTTAGAGCTTAATACTATAGTCTACATCGAACAAAAGATTTTAATAACATGCTGAGTAAATGTTTAACTAAATGTTAAGTAACAAGCGTGTTGGATCTTCTAACAATTCTTTTATTGTTACTAAGAAACCTACTGATTCTTTACCATCAATTAAACGATGATCATAAGAAAGTGCTAGGTACATCATAGGTAAAATTTCAACTTTTCCGTCAACAGCCATTGGGCGGTCTTGGATTTTATGCATACCCAAAATAGCTGCTTGTGGCAAGTTAAGAATAGGTGTTGAAATTAATGAACCAAAAACGCCGCCATTAGTGATAGTAAAGTTACCACCTTGCATTTCGTCCATGGTCAATTTACCGTCACGGCCTTTAATCGCTAACGAACGAATACCGTTTTCGATACCCGCCATGCTAAGTTGGTCAGCATCACGTAATACCGGTGTTACTAAACCACGTGGTGTAGATACCGCAATTGAGATGTCGAAAAAGTTATGATAAACGATATCGTCACCGTCAATTGATGCATTTACCGCTGGGTAGCGTTTAAGTGCTTCAGTAACCGCTTTTACGTAGAAAGACATAAAACCTAAACGGGTATCATGGGTTTTCTCAAATACGTCTTTATACTGCGCACGAAGATCCATAATTGGTTTCATGTTAACTTCGTTAAACGTGGTTAACATGGCGGTAGAGTTTTTCGCCTCTAACAAACGTGTCGCGATAGTTTTACGTAAACGCGTCATTGGAACACGTTTTTGCGTACGTTCACCTAATGCGGCAGCAGCTTGTGCTGCTGGCGCTGACGCCGCGGCTTTTGCCGGTGCTGCTTTTGGCTTGTTCAAAGCAGTTTCAACGTCTTCTTTAGAAATACGACCGCCTTTGCCAGTACCAACAACGTCATTTGCGGTTAAGCCTTTTTCGGTCATTAAACGTCGTACTGATGGGCTAGCTAGCTCATCTGAACTAATCGCTTCTTCAGCTGAGGCAGCAGGGGCAGCGCTTGCTGATGCGCCAGCGTTAAGTTCACCCAATTTTTGGTCACCTAATACTGTATCGCCTTCAGCGTGAATTATTTTACCAATTATACCATCAGCTTGTGCTACCACTTCTAAAACCACTTTGTCGGTTTCAATATCAACTAAGTTTTGGTCAACAGTAACGGTATCGCCTGCAGCAACATGCCATGTTGCTACCGTTGCATCAGCAACTGACTCTGGTAATACCGGTACCACAATATCAATCACTTTTACTGAGCCTTTATCAGCAGGAGCTTTAGTTGCTGCAGCTGAATCTTCGCTTTTGTTTTTTGCAGAAGTATCTTCGCTTTTACTTTCAGATGCAGGAGCTTCTCCCTCACCTTCTGAAAGAATAGCAATAACTTGCTCGCCTAAAACCGTAGCACCTTCAGCTTGTGATATTTCAGTCATCACACCATCAGATAATGCTTGTACTTCTAGCACTACTTTATCAGTTTCAATATCTACTAATACTTGATCACGAGACACTTTATCGCCTACTTGTACATGCCAAGTCGCTATTGTTGCATCTGCAACTGATTCAGGTAAAACGGGAACCTTGATTTCGGTTGTCATTTATAATATTCCTTACACACTCTTAATTAATCTCTTTATAAAAAAGAGGGTCTATTCTACATTAAGCGCGTCATGAACTAGCGCCTGTTGTTCTTTAACATGAACCGACATATAACCTACCGCAGGAGCTGCAGAAGCATTACGACCTGCATATGTCAAATACGTATTGCCAGGGATTGCCGCTCTAAAGTGATGCTGTGAACAGTACCAAGCACCCTGATTTTGCGGTTCTTCCTGACACCAAACGAATTGCTTAACATGCTGATATTTTTCAATTTCAGCTTTTAGCTCTTCTTCTGGGAATGGATACAATTGTTCGATACGAATGATAGCAACATTGCTTTGCTCATTCTTACGACGCTGATCAAGTAATTCGTAGTAAACTTTACCACTACAGAACACCACGCGTTCAACACCATCGGCATCAAGCTCATCCACTTCACCAATAACATTATGGAAGACCCCCGTTGATAGCTCTTCTAACGAAGAAACCGCTAACGGGTGACGTAATAATGATTTCGGTGACATAACCACCAATGGACGACGCATAGGACGAACGACTTGACGACGCAGCATATTAAATACTTGCGCAGGTGTCGAAGGTACACAAACTTGCATGTTGTGATCAGCACAAAGCTGTAAAAAGCGTTCTAAACGTGCTGATGAATGCTCTGGACCTTGACCTTCATAGCCATGAGGTAACAACATAGTCAAGCCACATAAACGGCCCCACTTTTGCTCCCCCGAACTGATAAATTGATCAAATACTACTTGTGCACAGTTAGCAAAATCACCAAATTGTGCTTCCCAAATAGTTAAACCACTCGGCTCAGCTGTTGTGTAACCATATTCAAATGCTAATACGGATACTTCAGATAACACGGAATCATGAACATCAAACGGGCCTTGACCTTCGCGAACATTTTGCAAAGGTAAATAACGGCTGCCGTCATCTTGAGCATGTAATACTGCATGACGATGGAAGAAGGTACCACGACCTGAATCTTGACCGGTAATACGTACACGTTTACCTAAATCAACAATTGACGCATAAGCTAAGTTTTCTGCCATGCCCCAATCAAGTAGTTTTTCACCATTAGCCATTTTTTCACGATCATCGTAAATTTTCTTTACACGATTATGTACGGCATGATCGGCTGGAATATGGGCGACTTTTGCCGCTAATTCTTTCAGCTTTTCAAGTGAGATTTCTTTCTCGTAATCATCATCCCAGTTATGACCAATATAAGGTGACCAGTCAACAGAATGCTCAGTCATTGGACGCCATTGCTCAACGGTACATTGGCCTTCATCAAGCAACTTACGATAATAAGCGGTTAACTCATCAGTTTTTGCTTTAGTGAGAGAGCCTTCCGCATTCAATTGATCAGCGTAAAGTTGACGAGGCGTAGGATGTTTTTTAACTTTTTTATACATAAGGGGCTGTGTCGCGCTAGGCTCATCAGCTTCGTTATGTCCATGACGTCGGTAACAAACAAGATCAATAACCACGTCACGTTTAAATTCGTTACGGTAATCAAGCGCAATTTGTGTTGCTAAGATCACAGCTTCTGGATCGTCACCATTAACATGAAGAATAGGTGCTGAAACCATTTTAGCGACTTCAGTACAATATTCACCACTGCGGGTATCCTCAGAGCTGGATGTTGTAAAACCCACTTGGTTATTCACCACAATGCGAATAGTACCGCCGACTTTAAACGCCCGTGCTTGCGACATGTTAAAAGTTTCTTGTACCACACCTTGACCAGCAATCGCTGAGTCACCGTGGATAGTAATAGGTAAGACTAAATCACCCTCATTACAATCTCGACGGTCTAAACGTGCACGCACACTACCGATAACCACAGGGTTAACAATCTCAAGATGCGATGGGTTAAACGCTAAGGCTAAATGCACATTACCGCCCGGCGTGACAAAGTCAGATGAATAACCTTGGTGATATTTAACGTCACCTGAAGATAATATTTCATCGTGTTTACCACCGAACTCATCAAATAATTTTGATGGATTCTTGCCCATAACGTTAACCAGCACATTTAAGCGACCACGATGAGCCATACCCATAACCACTTCTTTGGCGCCTTGCGTACCGGCACGAGTGATCAGTTGCTTCAACATTGGGACTAGGGCATCACCGCCTTCAAGCGAGAAACGTTTGGCACCTGGAAATTTAGCTCCTAGATACTTTTCAAGACCATCAGCCGCAACTAAGCCCTTGAAAATTTCTTCTTTCTCTTCAACGCTAAGCACGGCTTGTGACTGTACTGATTCAAGACGTTGTTGTAACCAACGTTTTTCATCAGTCGAGGTAATATGCATATATTCAGCACCAATAGAACCACAATAAGTAGTTTTAAGCGCTTTATATAACTCACCAAGTTTCATTGTTTCTTGGCCAATAGCCAAAGAACCTATTTTAAACTCACGATCGAAATCATTTTCCGATAGTTCATGATGAGATAATTGCAGGTCACGTACTTTTTCACGTTGCCATAACCCTAAGGGGTCAAGGTTAGCATTTTGATGCCCGCGAAAACGAAAAGCATTGATAAGCTGTAAAACTTTTACTTGCTTAGCATCGCTACCACCTGAAACAACCACGGTTTTTTGTGTTTGTTGGGCTAGCGCTTTATATTCGTCACGGATTTCAGAATGCCGATATTCAACGTCAGCACCTTCAATTTTAGGAAGTTGTTGGAAAATATCTCGCCACTCTGCTGAGACAGATTGCGAGTTATCCAGATAAGATTCGTATAATTCTTCAATATAAGCAGCGTTCGCACCACTTAAATGGGAAGACTCTATCCAAGCCTTCATATCACCTTCGGGCATTGCCTGTTCCTTTATGGGATAAAAGCAATAAAAACAAATTGTCTAATAAAAATAGCAGAGTACATCAGTTGTGCTCGATATACTCTACTGTTTTAGTTAAACCGCTCTGGTTAGCAACATTGACTTAATATGGCCAATGGCTTTTGTTGGGTTCAATCCTTTCGGACAAACGTCAACACAGTTCATGATGCCGTGACAACGAAATACGCTGTAAGCATCCTGTAAATCATCTAAACGCTCTTCTGTTGCTGTATCACGGCTATCAATAAGAAAACGATAAGCATGTAATAAGCCGGCAGGACCAATAAATTTATCAGGGTTCCACCAAAAAGAAGGACAAGATGTTGAACAACACGCACATAAAATACATTCATACAGACCATCTAATTTTTCACGTTCTTCGATAGATTGCAAATGTTCACGTGCTGGTTGTTCTTTACCATCATTGATCAGGTAAGGTCTGATTTTTTCATATTGATTATAAAACTGTGTCATATCAATAATTAAATCACGTACTACTGGCAAACCTGGTAATGGACGTAAGACGATTTTATTTGCTGGAATTGCAGATAAAGGCGTTATACAGGCCAAACCATTTTTACCATTCATGTTCAAGCCGTCAGAGCCACAAACACCTTCACGACATGAACGACGAAATGACAGGCTAGAATCTTGCTCTTTCAGCAAAATTAGCGCATCTAATACCATCATGTCTGAGCCTTCGGGAACTTCCAGCTCATAATCTTTCATGTAAGGTTTGTTATCAACATCAGGGTTGTAACGGTAAATAGAAAAAACTTGTTTCATCACAACGCTCCTAGTAAATTCTTGCTTTCGGTGGGAAAGCTTCACGGTGAACCGGTGCCATATTAACGGTACGCTTGCTCATTTCTTCGCTATCTGGTGTGTAAACAGAATGACATAACCAGTTTTCATCATCACGCTCCGTGAAATCTTGACGGGCATGAGCACCACGAGATTCAGTACGGAAGTTAGCAGCTTTAGCTGAACAAAAAGCAGTTTCCATCAAGTTGTCTAATTCTAAACACTCGATACGCTGTGTATTGAACTCGCTAGACTTGTCGTCTAGATGAGCATCTTTAAGACGTTCACGAATTTCCGTTAACTCTTTCATGCCTTGAGCCATTGCTTCACCTTCACGGAATACCGAGAAGTTAAGTTGCATACACTGTTGCAAATCTTTACGGATTTGCGTAGGTGATTCACCTTTAGAAGATGACTCCCAACGATTAGTACGTGCTAAAGCAGCTTCAAGATCAGATTCTGATGCATCTTTTGCTGATTGCGTATCGCTTAAATAAGTTCCTAAGAAGTTACCGGCTGCACGACCAAATACCACTAAATCAAGCAGTGAGTTACCACCTAAGCGGTTCGCACCATGAACTGATACACAAGCGATTTCACCAACAGCGAATAAACCTTCAACAATCGTTTCTTTGCCATCAGCAGCAATATTAAGTGCTTGGCCGTTAACGTTACATGGTACACCACCCATTTGGTAGTGACATGTTGGGATAACTGGAATAGGTTCTTCAGCTGGATCAACATGAGCAAATGTTTTCGATAAATCACAAACACCTGGTAAACGTTTCTCTAAAGTTTCGCGACCTAAATGATCAAGTTTAAGCTTGATGTGTGGACCCCAAGGACCGTCACAACCACGACCTTCACGGATTTCAGTCATCATTGAACGAGCAACAACGTCACGACCCGCTAGATCTTTAGCGTTTGGCGCATAACGTTCCATAAAACGTTCGCCATCTTTATTCAATAAGTAACCACCTTCACCACGACAACCTTCCGTCACTAGTACACCAGCACCTGCGATACCTGTCGGATGGAACTGCCACATTTCCATGTCTTGCATTTGCACGCCAGCACGCAGTGACATACCAACACCGTCACCAGTATTGATGTGAGCATTAGTCGTTGAAGCGAAGATACGACCTGCACCACCGGTAGCCAGTACAGTTGCACGGGCTTTAAAGTAAACAACTTCACCGGTTTCAATACAGATAGCGGTAGTACCAACAACAGCGCCATCGCTGTTTTTGACTAAATCTAAAGCATACCACTCAGAATAAACGTTAGTTTTGTTTTTAACGTTCTGTTGGTATAAACAGTGCAATAATGCATGACCGGTACGGTCAGCTGCAGCTGCGGTACGAGCAGCTTGCTCACCACCAAAGTTTTTAGATTGACCACCAAATGGACGTTGGTAAATTTTACCTTCTTCGGTACGAGAGAAAGGTAAACCCATTTTCTCAAGTTCGATAATTGATTCAGGACCGGTTTTACACATATATTCGATAGCGTCTTGGTCACCGATATAATCAGAGCCTTTCACGGTATCGTACATGTGTTGTTCCCAGTGATCTTCATGGGCATTACCCAAAGCAACAGTGATGCCGCCTTGTGCAGAAACCGTATGAGAACGAGTAGGAAATACTTTTGAAATCAAAGCACAAGATTTGCCAGATTCCGATATTGCTAAGGCAGCGCGCATACCTGCACCACCAGCGCCAATGACAATGGCGTCGAATTCACGAATAGGAACGCTCACTTACACACCCCACACAGTTAATAGGCCTGTTGCAAAGTAAACGAGCAACAAAACAGAAAAGAAAAATTGTAAACCACCACGTAATAATGCTGGTTTGATGTAATCCGAAAGCACCTGCCATACACCAATCCACGCATGAATTAGTAAAGCGATTAGCGCTAAAATGGTGAATATCTTAGTACAAATATTACCAAAAAATGCTTGCCAAATTTCAAACGTTACAGCGGGTGTTATAACGAAAAAACCAACCAGAAATAAGGTATACAGTGCTAAAATTATTGCGCTGGTACGAAGAAGAATAAAGTCATGTACGCCACTACGGCCTACTGTTGCTGCGTTATTTACCATAATCTAACTCCTACTACTACAGTAAGCACCAACCAAAGTGCAATAATTAGCTTTGCCGTAGCATTACCCGATGCGAGCTCTTCAAAATGACCTAAATCCATAAACAAGTGGCGAATACCACCAAGCAAATGATAAATAAGTGCAGAAAGTGTACCCAGGATAATAATTTTAAAGAATAACCCGCTAAGTAGTGACTCTACTTGCGCGAAACCTTCAACAGAAGATAGAGATAAAGAAAGCGTCCACAATAAAATACCAATAGCGAATACCATGATGACACCTGATACACGGTGTAATATAGAGGCATTGGCTGCCGCATGCATTTTAATTGTTGACAAATCTAGGTTTACAGGACGTTGTTTTTTCACGATTGTTGCCTAAGGAGCTCTTGGAGCCTTCAACTTATTTTTACGTTACCTAGCCAAATTATACTGGTAGATAACCCCCCTCCGATGTGAATTATATTTTTACACTTACAATATGAAAATGACATACGAATGCAAAAACAGAATTCAGATCGGCTTGATTATATAGGTGAAAATCATTAATTACAATTTTCTTCACTGACAAGTTGCAGCCAATTTTCAAGGCTTACGACTAATTAATAACCATACTTTACTAAAATAGATCCTGACATTTGACTTTAGTCTAAGAGGTTAACAAACGAATTGACTTTTAGGGGGTGATCTGAAGTAGAATACACGCAGTTTAATATTCACAAAAATTGACTAAACATTTAGTTTAGAGATATTTTCAAGATAAATAAATTTTAATGGGGACGAAACATATGGCTGACTCAAAAGCCTCTCTTAGTATCGACGGTAATGTAGTTGCAGACTTGCCAATTCTTAAAGGCACTGCCGGTAACGATGTAATAGATATTCGTACACTAGGCGGCGCAGGCTATTTCACCTATGACCCAGGTTTTTTAGCAACCGCCTCATGTGAATCTGAAATTACTTTTATCGATGGTGATAAAGGTATTTTACAACACCGCGGTTATCCAATTGATAGCCTTGCTAAACAAGCTGATTACTTAGAAGTTTGTTATATTTTGTTAAATGGTGATGCACCAACTAAAACACAATATGATGAATTTACTAATATTATTACCAACCACACTATGGTTCATGAGAAATTAGTACATTTTTTCCATGGCTTTTTACCTGACGCACATCCAATGGCGATGTTATGTGGTGTTGTTGGCGCATTATCTTCATTTTATCACAGCGATTTAGATATTCACGCACCTGATCAACGTATGCGTAGTGCGCATCGTTTAATTGCGAAAATGCCAACTATCGCAGCAATGGCTTACAAGTACAGTATCGGTCAACCTTTTGTTTATCCACGTAATGACTTGAGCTACGCCGAGAACTTTTTACACATGTTATTCTCAGTACCTGCTGAAGAATATGTGGTTAGTCCGACGGTTGCTCGTGCAATGGATCGTATTTTTACACTACATGCTGACCACGAACAAAATGCTTCAACGTCAACAGTACGTTTAGCCGGTTCATCTGGTGCTAACCCTTATGCTTGTATCGCAGCGGGTGTTGCTTCACTTTGGGGCCCTGCACATGGCGGCGCTAACGAAGCTTGTTTAACTATGCTTGAACAAATTGGCTCATTAGACCGTGTTGATGAGTTTGTTGCGAAAGCAAAAGATAAGTCAGACCCGTTCCGTTTAATGGGCTTTGGACATCGTGTCTACAAAAACTTTGATCCTCGTGCCACGGTGATGCGTGAAACTTGTCATGAAGTATTAACTGAATTGGGGATTCAAGATCCATTGCTTGATGTTGCTATGGCGCTTGAAAAAGTAGCACTTGAAGACCCTTACTTCATTGAGAAAAAATTATACCCTAACGTTGATTTCTATTCAGGAATTATCCTTAAAGCCATAGGCATTCCAACCAATATGTTCACGGTGATTTTCGCTATGTCACGTACTGTTGGCTGGGTTGCACATTGGGATGAAATGCTGGGTCAAGCAGGACAAAAAATCGGTCGTCCTCGTCAAAAATATACTGGTGAAATTGACCGTAAATTTATCCCATTAAGTGATAGATAGTGTTATAAATTAATACGGCTGAATTTATTAGCTATATCAAAAAAGGCAACCTTAGTGTTGCCTTTTTAAATTTCAGACTCTGACCTCCTAACAACAGCAATAGCAACAATAATTCATCACTTATTCGAGCCGCTATTTAAACTTCAGTACATTAACGTTACAATCCTTATATTATTAAACTTATTGTAAAAACAGTGGTATTTTATTTGTGCTTGACCATATTTTAATTGTTGATGAAAGCCGATTAGTTCGCGAAGCGCTCGCTAAAATATTACTCTCCTGTGGTGTAAAAAAATCAGCAATCGCTTGCATCGAAAGTGTTGACGATGCTTTAGAATATGCTCAATTTTCAACCATAAAATTATTGATTTGTTCGGACACATTAACAAAAACAAGCATCTTTTCTTTTCGCGATGAATTAGCAAAAGTATCGAACACTAAGCAATTGCCATTATTGATACTTGCACATCAACGAGCACAATCCGACACAAAGACGCATTGTGCTGATAACAATAAAGCCCCCGCTCAACAGAGTATTTATCTACTGCCTCCATTTAAAAAGAAGTCAGTTATTGTCGCCTTATTTGAACTGACACAAGCTGATATCTTCGCCGACAGTCTGAAAAAATCAGCGCTAAATGACTCATCGATTCAAGCCTCGGTTAGTCAGAACTCAAGCCTAGCTACAGAAAAAGCCACGATATTGGTCGTTGACGATGAAAGTAGTAATATCGACGTTGTGGCTGGAAATTTACGTGAACACTACCGCGTGATGGCAGCGAAGTCCGGCGAACACGCCCTTCGGATAGTGGCCAGTAATAAGTATAATATTGCCTTAATTCTGCTTGATATTATGATGCCTGATATGGACGGCTACCAAGTCTGTAGAAAACTTAAAGAAAGCCCGGTTAGCGCTAATATTCCGATCATATTTCTGAGTGCTAAAGCATTGATTGATGATATTAAATATGGCTTTGATTTAGGTGCAGTTGATTATATTACCAAACCATTAAATGGCGACTTACTACGTGCCCGCGTTGCCACTCATATCCGTTTACAGCAGCAACAGCTCGCTTTGTCTGCTCAGGTAGCAACGCTGGAAGATAATGCTAAATTACGCGAAGATATTGAAAAAATCACCCATCATGACTTAAAGGCTCCACTGAGTAATATCTTGTTTGAGACCTATCGCTTAGCAGATAAAAGTGCAGCAAAATCAATTAATCGCGCAGTAAACAATGTCATCAGCATGATAAATAACTCGCTCAATTTATATAAAATTGAACAAGGTATTTATCCCCTTATGCCGCAAGTAACAAACTTAAATATATTGGTCAATGACGCCATTAATGCGGTACTAAAAGACAGTCAGGATAAAAACCTGACATTTGAGCTTAACGGCTTTGACAACGAGCATTTTATTTTAGCCGAGCCATTACTTTGCTTATCAATATTCAACAACCTAATAAAAAATGCCGTAGAAGCCTCACCAACAGAGCAAAAAATAGTAATTTCATTAGCTTATGAGGATAAGCAAGTAAGCTTTAGATTAACTAATCAAGGTGCTATTCCACAGGGCATGCGTGCAAGTTTATTTGAAAAATATAGCAGTTCAAATCATCGCTCTGGGACAGGCTTAGGTACATATTCAGCTAAGTTGATGACACAAGTTCAACGAGGTGAAATAGCCTTTAATATTATCGATGAACAACAAACCGAATTTACCGTTAAACTGCCTGCTGCGACAGCACCGTAAGACCAATATAAAGTGTTAAAGCCTATAATATAAAGTTAACTCACAAATATTTCTGCCGGTACTCTTTTGGTGTTACACCGGTGAAACGTTTAAATAACTGTCGAAAACTACTGACGTCTTCATATCCGCTCGTCCATATAATTTGATTAATGGCTTCAGTGGTTTTTTCCAATCGCACCTTAGCATGTTCAACTCTTATCCTTTGTAGGTAACTAATCGGGGTTTCATCGGTAGCTTGCTTAAAACGTCTTTTAAAGGTTCTCGCGCCCAGCCCAACTAACACCGCTAAGTCATCAATTAAAATCTCCTGACTAAAATGAGATTCAATCCACTCTTGCGCTTTTAATATAGCCTGATCATCATGCGATTTTTGCGCCTGAAACGTAACATAAGGCGATTGCTTTTGTCTAACCGGATCAAAAACCAATAACTTTGCACAATCAGAGGCAATATCTTGACCGATACTTTTAGCAATTAAGTGTAAGGCGAGATCAATATAAGACATTGAACCTCCTGAACAAACCACGTCACCATTATCAATGAGCATGCGATCACAGTCGAGACGAACCGATGGAAATAATCGCTTAAATAAATCGGCACTGCGCCAATGTGTAGTCGCCACTTTACCCTTTAATAAACCACAAGAAGCTAATAAAAAGCTACCTGTACAGTAACTTGCAACGGTAGTACCTTGTGTATGATATTCGTTAAGCCAGTGCTTAACCAAGGGTATATTTTCAACCATAATATCATCTGCACAGCATTCAATAACGGCACGAACCGAAGAGGAAACAATAATAATATCCGGTTTTTCTATCTCACTAAGCCGGACATTAGGACTAATGCTGACACCGTTATAACCCGTCACGGCTTGGTTATCAATTGTTACTATTTTACAGGTAATAGCGGTATGTTCACTATTGCTATAACGCTGTTCATAGCAATAATTAGCCGCATAAAAAACATCAACTAAGCCATAAACAGCCGACACTACACATTGATTTGTCGCCAAAATAACTACATTCATTCTATTTCACCTGAAACAACATGGCACAATCACCACTAATAATGTCAAATATGCCACCCCTTTTTACTCAACACAAGCGTTAGAATAGAATTTCAACGAATAAAAACAGTCATTACGGAGATTAATTTTATGAAAACCATGATTCAATCGATAAAAATATTACATTTATTACTAATTGTTAGCTTAATATTGCTCATTTCTTTGTTGCCGATATTAATAAATGCTGAAATATTAACCAACTTACTTTATTTACCCCTAGCCTATCTTGCGCTAGCCATCACAAGCTTTAATATTGAAAATAAGTTAAATAAATACATAACACAAATAAATGCTCAATCCGCTAAGGGAGAAGCAAAAAAATGTCTTATTTATCGAGGTATTTGTTGTTTACATGCTTAGTATTACGGATCAGGACTGCTATAATGCGCAGCGAATTTTCAAGCTAGTGAATAAATAATGTCAGATTATCAATTAAGGTTCGGTGGTATTGCACGGCTGTACGGTAACAGTCAAAGTGCAGCTTTGCAGCAAGCACATTTCTGTGTGATAGGCATCGGTGGTGTTGGCTCTTGGGTTGCTGAAGCACTTGCGCGTAATGGTGTTGGCCAAATAACCTTAATTGACCTCGACGACTTATGTCTGACAAATATCAACCGACAAATTCATGCCTTAACCGAAACTGTTGGTTTAAGTAAAGTCGATGTTATGCGTGATAGAATAATACAGATTAATCCAGATTGTCGTGTTAACACTATCGAAGATTTTATCACCCTAGAAAATATTAAAGAATTACTTTCAAATTCATATGATTACGTTATTGATGCTATTGATTCCGTTAATGTCAAAAGTGCCATTATCGCGCATTGTAAACGTAATAAACTCCCGATTGTTACTATTGGCGGTGCTGGTGGACAAGTAGATCCTAGCAAAATCGCTATTGCCGATTTAAGCCAAACATTTCAAGACCCACTACTCGCTAAAGTTCGTAATCAATTGCGTCGTGAATATAACTTTTCACGTAATGTTAAGCGTAAGTTTGCTATCGATGCGGTATTTTCTAGTGAGCAGCTGCGCTATCCTGATCCTGATGGAAATGTTTGCCATGCTAAGCAATCAAATGACGGTGCAATGCGTCTAGATTGTAGTGGTGGTTTTGGTGCGGCAACGCATGTTACCGCATGTTTTGCATTTTTTGCAGTCGGCAAAGCTATGGATAAATATTTAAAAAAGGCCCTTAGTTAAGCCTTTTGAGCGCTTACAATTAAGCGTAAAACGCCCGCCATAACTAACAAGACTAATCAGCAACGAGTTGTTGAATTTTCTGCACAATGGCCCGTACACCATTGCCACGTGAAGGGCTTAAATGCTGCAACAAGCCGAGCTCAGAAAAATAACTATTCATATCAAAAGCGTGGATTTGCGCGGCTGTTTTATTATCGACAGCAGCTAAAATTATTGTTAATAAGCCTCGAATCACTTTAGCGTCACTATCCGCTTTAAAGCAGAACTTTCCGTCTGTATTTTCATTAGCTACTAACCAAGCATGACTTTCACAACCCGAAATTAGCGATAACGGGGTTTTATCTTTAGCAGCTAGAGGTAATTGCTTTTTACCTAGCATCATAATTTCTCGATGTTTACTATCCCAACTTTTTGCTTTAGCAAACAAACTAAGAATGTTATCAACGGTTAAGCGATCAGCTTGAGGGAAATTAGCCTCAGCTATTTCATTAACTGACGATGTGCTGAGTGACTGAGCATCAGTTTGAGTCAATTTTTCTAGTTGTTGTACAACAAAATCAACCTCTTGCATGCTATTGTAGGCTGATAAAGACAATCTTATACAACCGGTAATATTAAGATAATGCATTAATGGCATAGTGCAATGGTGCCCAGCACGTACCGCAATACCAACACTATCGAGTGCCGTAGCAATATCGTGATTATGATGCCCTGTCAGAGTAAATGAAAATATAGGAATATCAGGTTCTTCATCAACAATAAATTCAAGGGCTGGTATCGATGATAACTGCCTAAAACAATATTTTTTTAGCGCTGTTTCATAAGTAACAAGGCCAGAATAATCTTGTTGCTCAAGGAACTCGAGTGCCGCCCCCAATGCGATAACACCGGCAATATTAGGTGTGCCAGCCTCAAATTTATGCGGTAACTGGTTAAAGGTTGTTTGTTCAAAGCTCACGGTTTTGATCATTTCACCACCCGCTTGATACGGCGGCATTTGCTCTAATAACTCTTGCTTACCATACAAGACACCTATGCCGGTTGGTCCATACATTTTATGAGCAGAAAAAACATAAAAATCACAATCTAAGTCACTTACATCAACTTTTAAATGTGCGATGGCTTGTGCGCCATCAATCAATGTTAAAGCCTGATACTTTTTAGCCACTCGAATAATATTTTCTATCGGATTAATTCGACCTATGACATTAGAGATATGGCCTACGCAAACAATACGCGTACGTTCACCAATAAAGTCTTCTAGCTGAGCTATCGCTATTTGGCCTGCTTTGTTTAAAGGTAACACCTTTATTTTTGCTCCCGTTTGCTCTGCTACTATTTGCCAAGGCACAATATTAGCGTGATGCTCACTATAACTTAAGACGATTTCATCACCGGGTTGCAATGATGTGCGTCCCCAGCTTTGTGCAACTAAATTAATACTTTCAGTACTGCCTTTAGTCCAAATGATTTCTTCTTCGGCATTGGCATTGAGCAGTTTTTTGACTTTTTTTCGCGCACTTTCATAGGCAGCAGTGGCTCTGGCACTTAAGGCATGAGAAGCCCGGTGTACATTAGCATTGCTTTGTTGATAATAATTATTATGACTCTCAATCACACAAACTGGCTTTTGAGTTGTCGCCGCATTATCAAAATAAACTAACGAGTGCTCATTAACCAAGTTTTCTAAAATAGGGAATTGTCGGCGAAAATGGGTAAAAGAAAATTTTTCCATAGAAATATAATAGTGCTTTCATTAAGTTGCCATAATTATATCGTAACTTAGCATTGTTAGACTCAGGGAATGAATAAATATAGCAAAAAATATTCAACTTTAGTCTGCAAAAACAAACAATTTACGCTATAACTTAATGTAAGTAATTTGAGGAGCCCGTGGTATGAAACTATTTTCATGGTTTGTAAATACAACAAAAATTAACTCAGCGAAAAATGATAAAGCGTCATTAGAGCGAGAACTATTGATATTTAATAACAACACTATGTGGCCAATAGCGAAAGTTCGAAATAACATCGTCATACAGCAACAAAAATACGTAAATGCAGCATCAAATTTAAAGGAAATAACGCCAGTCAAGGCACTAAAAGAACACACTAATTAACGCCAACAAATAATGTTTAGTCAATTAATGTCAAATAAATGTAATTGGCTAAATGTTTACTCAAATAACGTTGATTGCAGCACTTCCCTCGCCTGACCATAATGTCCCTGAACGGCCAAATCTCGACTGATATTAAAGTGATAGCTTGGCATTAAAAAACGCTTCGGAGCCAATCGAAAAATATCAATATAAGCTGCAGGAAAGATCATTTCAAAATACTGTAATTTTGTACGCTGGGTCAAAGGTTTAAACGCTTGAATTTCACTGTGTTTATCACAAGACTTTGCCGGAAATAGCCCCACTTCATCTTGGTATTTAGTCGGTGTAAGTAATTGCCAGCCCTTTTGATGTCGAGATAATATCGCTGTGGTGTCTTTAATTAAACTACGCCAGGGAACTTGCGATAATACTTTTGCTCTCACGCTTGCACGGTCTCCTTGGTAATACTCCGGTAAAACAACCAGATTATGTGCAAAGGGGCTTTGTTGAAGTTGTTGGCACCTTTGATGTTGAGCGGGTAATGGGTACTCATCAACAAAGCCGATTAAATGACTTAGTTCATGAACTAAAACGTCAATATCATCATTTTGATCGAGATACAAAATTCCGTTATCAACATTAGCTCCTCCTTCAGCCACCACCAAAGCAAGATAACGTGCGTTGATAGCCTTTCGATTCATCCAAACAGTAGCCTTACAGGCTATTTTTTCATGTGCTAGATTCGAACATTTGACCGTATCAACGGCAATATACTTAGGTGCTTTCAAACAAATAAACTTAGCCAAACGATGCTGTTCAAAAACACTAATTAACTGCTCCGCATGTCTCAAGCCGGTTAAGTTCGTGGCAAAAAACTGCACATCGATAAAACATGATAACTTTGATACGCTATTTTCTGTATTTACCGATTGTACTGACTTCGAGTCAAATACAGAGAATTTTTTTAATTCAAGATAGAGTGCCGCACTATTGCCTTGTGCTAACTGTTTTTTATAATTTTCAATAAATGACACATCACCTTGATAGAGGGCAAGCTCATACAATAGTGCTAGTGCATCGGCATTAGCGATGATCGGTAATAATAATGGTTTTATAGCCGAGTATTGCTGCTGTGCAAAATAGCTACTCGCAAGTGCTATTCTTGCTGGGGTGTGGTGTTGGCGTATCGCTAGCCGGTACCAAAGTTGTGCTGCCTGAATTTGTTGATGCTGATGAAAATATTCTGCTAACTGGTAAGCAGTATCGGCACTATTATTGGCATGCAGCTTTGCTAAATGTAACCATGCCTGACGATTGCTATTATTTAATAATTGTCTTAATCGTTCATCAGTATTAGTGAAAATATCAAAAGTTTCGAGTAACGATAATTGTTGGCGAGTGATAGTGGCTTGGTTGATTTTATCACGATACTCAGCGATGAAAAAAAATAAGCTTAGCAATATAAACATCGCTAAGCTTATCAATGTGATAGTGATTTTTTTACCGCTAGTCATCTACTACTACGTATTTACGGTGTACTGTTTTGTTGTAAATTTTGACGCATGAGATCAAGCTCAAGTTTGGCGTATCTATGCTCGACAAATTCATAAACATTAGTGCTCATGGCAAGTTTAAAAAAGTTAATTGCCGCATTTACATCTCCCTGCATTTGACTATATTTGCCTAAATAAAAATACGCTTCACACAAACGCTCTGTTAGCGCTTGGTTGGTATGAATATTTTCCGTTAAAAGCTTAATAAAGAGCTCTTGACTCATTTTACCTAAGTAGAGATTAATAACATTTTTTGCCCAAACGCTGTCATCAATTAATTTTGCCGAAGCAATCAAATCTTGCTCAGCTTGTTGTTGATCTAACTCGACATTAGCTAAATATTGCCATAGCACACGGTAAGGATCATTGACTTGGTATGCTTTAAAGGCTTTAAAGTCATCTACCGCTAAGTTGGGTCGACCGCCATAATATAAAGCGACACCACGATTAAAATAAGCAAATTGATAATTAGGGTCCAATTCGATGACTGAGTCAAAGGCATCATATGACTGATTAAATTCTTGTAGCTGAATAAAGTGTATACCTAAAAAGTTATAAGCATCTACCATATCGGGCTTTAAATTAATCGCTTGGTTAAAGTCATTATGTGCCAATGCTCGCAAGCCGAATTTATCATATTTAATACCACGTTGATAATACAACTCAGCCCGCTGCTCGTCATTAATCTTAGCTCGCTGTAGCACTTGAGTTAAGCGCTCTAGCGCTATTTCATCTTTAACGTTAATGGCAATGGGTTCAGCAATGATCAGCTCACCTATAACTGAGTGTTGATCATTAGTGGTAGTACAACCTTGGGCGAATAATAAGCCTGAAACCAGTAATACTTTGGATAATATAGCCTGGGGAAATTTATTTTTAAGAAGTAAGCGCACGAAAAACAGAATCCTAGTGGGTATTTATGCTCATGAGTATATAAAAAAGGGAGCAATTAAGCTCCCTTTTTATCGACAAGATATTAGCTATATTTTAGTCATACAGCTAATGAACTTAATTTACAGCAGGCAAATTACTCTGCGTTGTCAGCTTCAGGCGCTGGTGTAGCCGGCTTTTCAGCAGCTTCTTTCATGCTTAAACGTACACGGCCTTGACGGTCAACTTCAAGTACTTTAACAGTTACGTCTTGACCTTCTGTTAATACATCGCTAACAGCGTTAACACGTTCTTCAGAGATTTGAGAAATGTGTACCAAACCATCTTTACCTGGTAAGACGTTAACAAAAGCACCGAAGTCTACGATACGTACCACTTTACCTGTGTATATAGTACCTACTTCAATTTCTGCTGTCAGTGCAGTAATACGAGCAATGGCATCTTTAGCTTGTTCGCCGTCAGTTGCTGCAATTTTAACCGTACCGTCATCTTCAATTTCAATGGTAGTGCCCGTTTCTTCAGTTAACTGACGAATTGTTGCGCCACCTTTACCGATAATGTCACGGATTTTATCTTGTGGAACTTTCATGGTATGAATACGTGGAGCAAATTGCGAGATATCATCACGATGTCCGCCAATCGCTTCATCCATAACACTTAAGATATGAGTACGCGCTGCTTTTGCTTGGTTTAAAGCAATTTGCATGATTTCTTGCGTAATACCTTCAATCTTAATGTCCATTTGCAGGGCAGTAATACCACCGGTAGTACCGGCTACTTTAAAGTCCATGTCACCTAAGTGATCTTCATCACCTAAAATGTCAGAAAGTACCACAAAGTTGTCACCTTCTTTAACTAGACCCATAGCAATACCAGCAACAGACGCTTTAATTGGTACACCAGCATCCATCAATGCTAATGACGTACCACAAACAGAAGCCATTGAAGATGAACCGTTAGATTCAGTAATTTCAGATACAACACGAACTGAATATGGGAAGTCTTCCGCAGAAGGCATAACAGCCAACATACCACGTTTTGCTAGACGACCATGGCCGATTTCACGACGCTTAGGTGAACCAACAAAACCCGTTTCACCAACACAGTATGGAGGGAAGTTATAATGCAGCATGAAGCTGTCAGTTTTCTCACCCATAATAGTATCAAGGCGTTGTGCATCACGTTGTGTACCTAACGTAGCTGCAACTAGGGCTTGAGTTTCACCACGAGTAAATACAGCAGAGCCATGAGTACGTGGTAGCACACCTGTCATGACGTCTAAAGCGCGGATCATTTCAGGATCACGACCATCAATACGAGGGTGACCTTGGGTGATACGGCCACGAACAACCGTTTTCTCTAAGTCGTGGAATAAGTCTTTTGCATCTTGTACGTCAAGTTCAGCGTCAGCTTCAAGCAATTGTGCAATTACACCGTTGCGAATTTCAGCAATTTTTTCATAACGCACTGCTTTTTCAGTAATTTGGTAAGCTTCGTTTACTGCTGCTTCTGAAAGCTCAGCAATTTTAGCAACTAAATCAGCGTTCTTAACCGGTGCAGTCCATTCCCATTTAGGGTTATTAACTTCAGCAGCCATTTCTTTAATCGCGGTGATAGCTGTTTGCATTTGCTCATGACCGTATACTACAGCGCCAAGCATAACTTCTTCAGAAAGCACATCAGCTTCTGACTCAACCATTAATACCGCAGAATCAGTACCAGAAACAACTAAATCAAGTTGTGAGCTAGCAAGTTCAGACTGTAATGGGTTTAAAATGTATTTGCCGTCAGTGTAACCAACGCGCGCTGCGCCAACAGGACCACTAAAAGGCATACCTGAAATAGCTAATGCTGCAGAGGTACCTAATAAAGAAATAATATCTGGGGCAATTTCTGGGTTAGCAGAAACAACCGTGATGATCACTTGAACTTCGTTAGTAAACCCTTCTGGGAATAATGGACGAATTGGACGGTCAATCAAACGAGCAATTAATGTTTCTTCTTCTGAAGGACGACCTTCACGTTTGAAAAAGCCACCAGGGATTTTACCAGCAGCGTATGTACGCTCTTGGTAGTTAACCGTTAGTGGAAAAAAGTCTTGACCCGGCTTTGCTTCTTTTTTACCAACAACTGAGACTAATACTGAGGTATCGTCCATGCTAGCCATAACAGCACAAGTGGCTTGACGAGCAATAACGCCCGTTTCTAAAGTAACGGTATGTTGACCGAATTCAAAAGTTTTAGTAACTGGTTTGAACATAAAGTAGTTCCTTAAATATTTTTAGATTTTAATCAATCTGTACAATTATTTATTCACTTAGTTAAAGACTTAAATATCCATTAAAATATTTAGCTGCTAACCGATAAGTTACGCACTAAGTTGAACAAAAAATTATACAGTTTGATTGATTAGTTTTTTGCAAATACAAAATTTGCACGCACATTATACTTAACAGTTATGTTTTTACTAGCGCGAAAGCAAAAATGTTGAATTTAAACGCCAAAAAGCACGATTCTCAGCCGTCATTTAGTGTTTACAGGGCCTGAACGAACAAATATTCATCGATAAGTCTTAACGGTAAAAACAGTATTTAAAGGGTATTATTTTTTATTTTTGCTAAGCACTGTCGATATAAGTATAAGCTGCGAAGCATTAGGAAAAGTAGCCAGCTAAATTCAACCAACATAGCTATTGCAAATAAAGCATAAAAACTTGCTATGGCAATCGTCAATATCAGGAAAAAACAAGAAATAACATGTAATTTAAACAACATTTGACCATGTTTTTTCAGCAATAATTCATGCATATGCGGTAAATAGCTCATCGCATTAAAATCTACTAAACATAGGTTTTGCAAATGCGTGTAGGTTAAAAAAGGCATTATTTTTAACAACATCGCCTCGATAATACTAAGCAGATAAAAATAGCTAAACACAGCACTAAGAGCCAAGGCCTTATTGCCAGCGAATATTTGCTGATAAAAAACATCCGGTAAAAAGTATAAACAACTCAAAGCCAAAAAACTGATGCCGGAAAATTGCCAAAAACTAACACTGGTATCCACAACTTTACGCTTTCGCTGCTTAAATAGTCTTAAAAAGGCTAGATTAAAAATACTGTACAGCACTAACACCAGTGCAATAATTAACTGGCCACCGGTACTATTGGGTTTAAAAATAAACAACAGTAATAACAATAGAACTAAAACGCTTGGTAGATATTTCCCCAGCCATTTAGGGAAATTTGGCGTAACATGAAACATCGGAATGATTTGTAAGCTTACCGCCAAAATCAATAGCCCTGCCCAACCAAAACCACCCAATAAAGCATGTATATC
This sequence comes from Colwellia sp. M166, assembly GCF_024585285.1. Taxonomy (NCBI): domain Bacteria; kingdom Pseudomonadati; phylum Pseudomonadota; class Gammaproteobacteria; order Alteromonadales; family Colwelliaceae; genus Colwellia; species Colwellia sp. M166. Next base: position 183,336 of record NZ_CP040755.1, on the reverse strand, counting down.
GGTATAATTTTTATCGGTCAAAAAACTGATGTTTACATCGAGTATTAAGCTACGTTGCGCAATAAAAAGTAAGCCTAACAGTACAACAGAAATTAACGATAACATCGCAAGCCTGATACCAATAATGGTCTGCCCTTGGCTCAGTTTTTTAACTAAGACTTGAATAACCGAAAAAATATAACCAGAAAAACCAAGGCCTAACGCTAACATAGCGATAATATGAGCTAAGGTACTTGGAAAAATAAAACTCCATGCCAAAACTAATGTGCCTAGGGTATGTAAACTATGAGATAGCGTAGCAACAATGCGGACATTAGCGATACCTACGCCACCAATAACCGGGAGAAATTGGTAGATAGCTCCCATCATCACCATTGAAACAGAGCCTAAGGTAAATAAATGGGTCACCGCTAACAAAGTTGGCTGCCATCGATTCAGCCAAATTGTCTCACCCGAAGTCAGTATCAAAAGTGCCGTTATCAGCAAAAAAATAACCGCACTAATGAAATAACGAAATGGTACGCTGATGGGTGGTAAGGCACTAAATGATAAATTAGCGATATTCATGAGTAATCTGCAAAGGTTAAATTTTCAGTAATGACAACAACAGCTCGATAAAGCGTTTACAACTCAATATCTGAGTCGATAAAAGCGCTAAACTGCTGTTTATCAATCTCTTTTGCGATATAAATAACAAAGTTCTCATCTAAGACTTGCTTACTATGGTACAACCAGCCATTAGCAACCAGTCGTTCATATAATGGAAACGGCTCTCGCCGATGGCTTACTTTCAGCACAGCGCCATTTGGTAACTGGGCAAGTGCAGATAAAATCACCTGCATTGGCTCAGGCGGCGCCAATGCACTGACATTTACTGCCATTATTTTCATCACGACTAATTAGCTATTTTCAGCTATTTGGCAATGCTCAATAACTTGAGTTAACAAGGCATCAGGCGCAGGTACACGCTGCTGTGTCATGGGATATAACATCATTTCTTCTTTCATATTATGCTGCTGCATTAATACCATAAGGGTTTCTGACGCACCAATATAAGCATCTTTATCTTCGACACTGAGTGCCTGTAATAAATCAGCCACTAAAGCACGCATTTGTTGATGTTCACCACGCATCACTTGCGTAGGTCCTTGAGTAATACCGGTGGCTTGTTCAAATTCAGGAAATAGAATATTTTCTTCTGCTTGAAAATGTAATGCTAATTCTTCAGAAAATTGCTGAAAGCTTTGGTTAGCTAATGGCCAATTATCTTCTGTAATTGCATTTTCGGCGGCAATAAAAAACTCATCACATTCACGGTGTTTAGCAGTCATAAATTCAGGGATAGATGTCATAAAAAAGTCCTCATCAGAAATTAATGAGATTTTAACTTAATCAGCAAATCATTCTTTGACTTAGCGTAATAATAGCGTTGGTTGCAATTTAGTAAGTGACCAAACTGAAGAATTATTTCAATATCTCTACACTGCTTCATCTTTGACAACATTTAACCAAGATAAAATCACCTTATTTGATACTTTTATGATTAATTCCAGATAAATTTACGTATCATATACATGACTGTTCACACATCAATTTTATCTGAATATTTATTCTCACGGTTTAGTTCATGCAATGAATGTGCAATAACGCTAATAATGCTAATAATGCTAATAACGGGAACATTATGACAATGAATACAGCATCGTCTTTCGACTTATTGCATCAAGCCAAACTATCAGAAGTTGCAGTTGCTGTTTGTTTTAATGGCATTAGTCAATCGGTAATGATGGTTTCTCCAAATGATTTACATGACTTCGCTTTAGGTTTTGCCCTGACGGAAGGATTAATTAATTCAACCGCAGAAGTGTTAGATATTGTGATTGAAAAACAATCCTTAGGTTGGCAACTCGATCTGCAGGTACTGTCTAGAACTGAGCACCGCTTAAAACAAAGACGAAGAACTATGGCCGGCCCGAGTGGCTGTGGCCTTTGTGGTCTTGAGTCGATTAATGAAGTAATGGCACTGCCTACTAAAACTCAAACTAGCGCTATTTTACCTTCTGTAGATATGATTATCAAAGCACGTGATACTTTATCACAAATACAAGAAAACCATAACGGTATCAAGGGTAACCACACTGCCGTGTACTTCGATCTACAGGCTAAAGTGATTGCCGTCAGAGAAGATGTTGGACGGCATTCCGCACTCGATAAACTTATTGGTAGCCTATACAGTAATAAGCAAGAAAGAGTTGCTGGCTTTGCATTATTAACCAGTCGCTGTAGCCATGATTTGGTCATGAAAGCTGCGCGAGCCAAAATTCCGGTGTTAATCACTTTATCTCAGCCAACAGATCTCGCCGTAACTTCAGCTGAGCAAAGCGGCTTAGTATTATTTAGCTTTCAACATCATCAACTTAAACGTTTTGCTTAAAAAGCAATCAAGAGAAGTCATGCCTAATTCAAATAACCATAAACCGCCTTATTCTTCACCAGCAGGGGGCTGGGGCGCCTTGAAAAGTTCAGCTAAACACCTAATTCGTAGTGAAGGTGCGATGAAAAGTGTCAAGGCATTACTTAAAGCCAATCAGCCCGGCGGATTCGACTGCCCCGGTTGCGCATGGGGAGATGATATTCATGCCGGTAAAATTGATTTTTGTGAAAATGGCGTAAAAGCTATTGCCTGGGAAGCTACAAGCAAGCGAGTGGATAGAGATTTTTTCAAGCAACATTCCGTAAGCCAATTACAGCAATGGGATGATCATTCACTGGAAAACAGTGGCCGATTAACAGAGCCGATGTTATATGATGGTCGAGACAATCACTATCATCCAGTAAGTTGGCAGCTTGCATTTGAGTTAATTGCAAAAAATCTGAAAAAATTACCTTCACCTGATCAAGCATTATTTTACACCTCCGGCAGAGCCAGTAATGAAGTTGCCTATTTATATCAACTTTTTGGTCGAACATTTGGCACTAACAACTTTCCTGATTGCTCAAATATGTGTCATGAAGCCTCTGGTGTGGGCATGACGCGCAGTATCGGTATTGGCAAAGGAACCGTCACAATGCAAGACTTTGAGCATGCTGACGCTATTTTTGTTTTTGGTCAAAACCCGGGAACCAACCACCCTCGTATGCTAGCAACCCTGCGTAAAGCCAGAAAACGTGGTGCTCGCATTGTGGCTATCAATAATTTAAAAGAGCAAGGGCTACAAAAGTTTGCCGATCCACAAAGCCCTAAAGAAATGATCTTGTTTTCAAGCACAGATATCAGTCAATACTATTTTACGCCAAAATTGGGTGGTGATATGGCAATACTGCGTGGTATTGCTAAAGGGCTATTTGAAAAATCGGTACATGATAGCAGCATATTAGACCAAACATTTATCAGCGAACATTGTCATGGCTTTGAAGATTATCAGCAAACAGTAATCGACAGCTCTTGGGATGAAATAACACAGCAAAGTGGTATAACTCGCGCAGAAATAGAACAGATGGTCGACATCTATAGTAATAGCCAAAAAGTCATTTTTACTTGGGCGATGGGGATCACCCAGCACCGACACTCGGTTGCAACGGTAGGTGAATTAATTAATGTCCTGTTATTAAGAGGTAATATAGGTAAAGTCGGCGCTGGTGCTTGTCCAGTAAGAGGCCATTCTAATGTTCAAGGAAACCGCACTGTCGGTATCGATGAGCAACCATCAATAGCATTTTTAGCAGCGCTTAAAGCAAGATACAATTTTGAACCACCAAAAGAATCAGGCTTTAATACCGTAGATTCTATTCATGCAATGCTGGCAGGAAAAGCGAAAGTATTCATCGGGCTTGGCGGTAATTTCGCAGCAGCAACACCAGATACTACGCGCACTTACCAAGCTCTACAGCAATGCGAATTGACCGTGCAAATCAGTACAAAGTTGAACCGAAGCCATGTAATAACCGGAAAATCCGCCTTGATTCTGCCTTGTATTGGCCGTACTGAAATAGATCAACAGTCCAGTGGTCCGCAGCAAATTACTGTTGAAGACTCTATGAGCATGGTGCACAGTTCACGTGGACAGAATGAGCCAGCCTCTGAGCAGTTGCGCTCTGAAGTCGCCATTATCACGGGTATTGCTACGGCAACATTGGGCGATGAAATCGTAGATTGGACTAAACTTAGCACTGATTATAGCTTGATTCGTGATGAAATTTCTGCCGTGATCCCTGGTTTTAAAAACTACAACCAACGTATTGAAACTGAACGTGGTTTTTATCTGCAAAATTCAGCGGCACAGCGTGAATGGAAAACACCTACCGGTAAAGCCACCTTTTCAAGCGCAATTTTACCCAGCCATTTATCTTCTCCGATATTAGAAAGTCCATCATCACACCCGATACTGACATTACAAACGTTACGCTCGCATGATCAATATAATACCTCGATCTATGGCCTTGATGATCGTTACCGAGGCATCCATGGGCAGCGGAAAGTGGTTTTTGCAAATAGTGAAGATATGGGAAGTCAACGCCTACAAGATGGTGACTTGGTCAGTATAATAACCGTATCAAATGATAATATAAAACGTTCTGTTTCTGGATTTAGAGTGGTGAGCTATCAAATACCTGCTGGTTGCATCGCGGCCTATTATCCAGAAACGAACCCACTCGTGCCATTAGAAAGTATTGCTGACGATTGCGGCACGCCAACTTATAAATCTATTCCGGTGATGTTGAAACTTGAGACTGAAGTATAAGTTTGTCAGCTCGCTTATAATCAAAGCAAAGTTCATTTAACCTCAGTTCGGGTTAATGGACTTTATAACCTGTTGATTCATAGCATTGTTGGGTAAAGTAGCTTAAGCCGAACTGGGGTTATTTATAGCTCGAATTTTATTACTCAAACCAGAGAATAAAAACTCAGTAGATAAAAAAGGAGCCATTAGGCTAATGCCAGTCAGTTAAGCTAACTGGCATTTTTCTTTTTATGAGGGTATTTAGATGGTTTGGGTTTCACCCAGCGGGGATATTTTCTATCTTCCCGCCTCGTCGGAAGTTTGAATAAGAGCAGGGTTTTAAGTAAATGATCCCAATGCATAGGAATATTACCGGGGCTCATTATTGATATTGACGAAAAATACTGAACCACTGCCATCGAACTACTCGAGAAACTCAGCTGATTTGGCCATATACCTGTTTCTTTCGCCGCCATCGTCATAATTCTTCGTATTAAATTATAGGCGAGTAATACGCCCCATAGCTCCTGGCGAACCATATCAGGACGCTTACTTCTCAAATGGTATGCACTATTAAGCATCGTTTGTTTTATTTCCCTAAACCCGAGTTCTATCTCCCATCGATGGCAGTATAACTCAACAATTTCGTTGCCAGGAAACCGCAATCTATCTGTCATTGACGTTAATATGCGATAGCTTTTACCCTTTATTGTTTTACTGATTAATCTGGCGTTAATGATTTCAGGTACATCTGGAAAATTCTTTTGTGCATGCTTTGTTGTTTTCAATGCAATGATATGGTCATTTTTACCAACCGATGTGATAATTTCATACTGTAAGTCCGGTCTTGCTGGGATCAACCAATGTCGATCACTCCCCGTTTGGTGCCAACGATTAAGCATCCCAAGTGAATAATATCCTTTATCAAACATAGTAAGAGAGTTATCAGGTGTGCGTTCAATCAAACGCTCAGCTAGCTTCATTTCATTCGTTTTGTAATTATCAAACTCACTACTGAGTAGTTGATGACTGGTAAGCTCCATATGGCAGACCATACGGATTTGTGGAAAGGCTGTGTCACCATATTGGTTGCTGCCAGAAGAAAATGCTTTACGATTATCTGGGGTGTCAGGTGTTCGCCAGACCACACCGTCCACAGCCAATAGGTTCAAACCATTCCATGTTTCAAATTCGTGTTGTTTATACATTGCTTGTGCAGATTTATTGAAGACTTGTTTAACCGAATCATCGCCTAAGCGTTGTCTGGCTTGAACCATAGCACTGGGAGCAACAAGCTGACTCTTGCCAGGTAACATGATGTCTAACTTAGTGGCAATATTCCAAACAGACTCTTTTTCTAAATAAAGCCATACCAATCACTGACCATAAAACCGCTTCCAGTGGTAGCCTACGTTTGCGAACCGTAGCAATGCCAGCCTTTTCAAAGCCTTGTTCAATGATTTCAGGAGAAAGGATTTCTGATAGTTTTTCGAAGGTATGGTATCGGTTACTTTCTTCAAGTGTCGTCTGTAGTGCTTGTTCAATATTCACAAAAAAATCCGTAGTTAGTTACCTAACTACGGATTTTGCATGATCTTTTGGATCGGTCAACCGATCGTTATCTTAACTGATCGGCATTAGCCATTAGGCTCCTTTTGAAAATCTTTGCTTTTATTTAATAAAGCTTGTCTTAACGACGTAGACCTAATTTACCGATCAAAGCAGTATAACGTGTAACGTTTTTGCCTTTTAAGTAATCAAGTAATTTACGACGTTGGCTTACCATGCGTAATAAACCACGACGTGAGTGGTGATCATGGATGTGCTGTTTGAAGTGACCTTGTAAGTGGTTGATTTGTGTAGTTAACAAAGCAACTTGTACTTCTGGAGAACCAGTGTCACCTTCAGCTTGTGCGTATTCTGCAACGATAGCAGCTTTTTCAGCAGCATTTAAAGACATAATATTTACCTTAATTTTAGTGTTTAAAAATCGCGTCGAGCCGAACACTAAATCAGCAAGACGTTCTAAAGAGCGCGTATTCTAGCAATAATAGCGACAATTGCAACTTTTACTACCCCAGCCTACGCATAGGCTTTAATTTAACTAACAACCGTGATTCGTTTCGGGGCAACTAAACCGTCATCATCAATAAAACCGATGCCAATAAACTCCCCGCTTTCCACATCATCACCAATAAATACTTGTACTAAACCGTCGCTTGGCGCATTAGAGCATTGTACTGGATTACCATGGCGTAAAAAATTTGCTGACATATCGTCGACAAATACCACGGGAATGCCATCACATGCCGATGTCATAGGTAATAGCAAAGGATCTAAATAAACTGATGGTGCAAGCTCTTCGCTTTCTGCTTGTGCAAGTAAAGCTTCTAATTGCGCCATGCTGACCATGCGATCAGTTGGATAATTACCTACCGCACTACGGTGCAATTGAGCAACATGCGCACCACAGCCTAACAACTCACCTAAATCATCAATAATAGTGCGAATATAAGTGCCTTTAGATACATGAATATCTAAATCAACTTCATCACCTTCAAAACGCAATAAATCTAAGCGAAAAACAGTAATATCACGAGACTCTCTCGGCACTTCAATACCTTCACGCGCATACTTGTAAAGCGGTTGTCCTTGATACTTTAACGCTGAGTACATTGATGGGATTTGTTTTGTCATGCCGCGAAATGAATCTAATGCTATCGCTAATTGCTCAGCACTAACATCTACAGCTCTTTCACTAACAACCTCACCATCGATATCACTAGTCGTAGTACGAACACCTAGCTTAGCCGTTACTTGATAAGTTTTATCTGTATCAAGTAAAAATTGCGAAAACTTAGTTCCTTCACCTAAACATATCGGCAACATACCCGTCGCAAGGGGATCTAAGGCGCCGGTATGGCCAGCTTTTTGAGCAAAATAAATGCGTTTAACTTTTTGTAAAGCACTATTCGATGACATATCGTATGGCTTATCAAGGAGTAAAACGCCGTTAATTGCACGACCTTTTCTTTTTTTCGCCATCGCTATTCACTCTCTGGAGCTTCGTCTACATCAGTTTCGCTTAGATCGCCTTCATGGTTTTTCATGTCTTGGGCAACCGCTTTATCAACTAAGTTACCCATGCGTACACCTTCAACCATAGAGCTATCATAAATAAATCTAAGTTCAGGCATAATACGCGCATTGATACGCTTAGCGAGTAACGTACGAATGTAACTTGCTGCTTCATTTAGTACTTCAATGGAAACATCAACGTTTTGACCTTCCAAAGTAAAGAAAGTAACAAAGATTTTTGCATAAGCTAAATCACGGGTAATTTCTACGGCATTAACCGTGACCATACCTAAACGTGGATCTTTCACTTCGCGTTGAATAATCATCGCGATTTCTTTTTGAATTTCTTGTGCAACTCGATCGGTACGAGCAAATTCTCTTGCCATGATGGCTACTCCTAATAACGCTATAAACCTATCAATAAGTTAGATAAATTTTATAGCAAAAAATGGAGGCCAAGCCCCCATTTTAATAAATCGATTGTGATTAAATATTGAAGCTGTTGATAACTAGAGCAAAGAAAAAGCACGCAGTTGACGCATGTCAATGAGTACTTTTGATGCAACTATCGTTAACAACAGTAATAATATTAATTACAATGTACGTTGTATTTCTACGGTTTCAAATACTTCAATTTGGTCACCAACGCGTACGTCGTTGTAGTTCTTAACACCGATACCACACTCAGTACCGTTACGAACTTCTGCTACATCATCTTTAAAGCGACGTAGAGATTCCAACTCACCTTCGTAAATAACCACGTTTTCACGTAGTACACGAATTGGTGCTGAACGTTTGATAAGACCTTCAGTAACCATACAACCAGCGATTGCGCCAATTTTAGGTGACTTAAATACATCACGTACTTGTGCCAAACCAATGATTTCTTGTTTAAATTCAGGAGCAAGCATACCGCTCATTGCTGATTTAACTTCATCAATCAAGGCATAGATAACACTGTAGTAACGTAAATCAATCTTCTCAGACTCAATTACTTTACGTGCAGTTGCATCAGCACGAACGTTAAAGCCAACTACGATTGCGTTTGACGCTGCTGCTAATGTTGCATCAGTTTCAGTAATCGCACCAACACCACTACCGATAATACGTACTTTCACTTCATCAGTAGAAAGTTTAAGTAGTGAGTCAGATATCGCTTCAAGTGAACCTTGTACATCAGACTTAAGTACAACATTTACTTCAGAAACTTCACCTGTAGCCATGTTAGCAAACATGTTTTCAAGTTTAGACTTCTGTTGACGAGCAAGTTTCACATCACGGAATTTACCTTGACGGAATAAAGCAACTTCACGCGCTTTCTTTTCATCTTTAACAACTGTTGCTTCATCACCTGAAATGGGTACACCACTTAAGCCAATAATTTCTACTGGAATAGATGGACCTGCAGATTGAATTTCTTTGCCGTTTTCATCACGCATGGCACGAACACGACCGTATTCTAAACCACAAAGTACGATATCACCTTGGTTCAATGTACCTTCTTGAACAAGAATAGTCGCTACTGGACCACGGCCTTTATCAAGTTTAGATTCAACCACAACACCGTTTGCCATTTTATCAACAACAGCCGTAAGCTCTAATACTTCAGACTGAAGTAAGATAGCGTCAAGTAGTTCATCAATACCAAGACCTGTTTTAGCTGAAACGTGACAGAATTGAACGTCTCCGCCCCACTCTTCAGACAATACGTCATGTTGTGATAATTCACTCTTAACACGGTCCGGATCAGCACCTTCTTTATCCATTTTGTTAACAGCGATGATAATTGGCGCTTCAGATGCTTTAGCATGCTGGATAGCTTCAATTGTTTGTGGCATTACACCATCATCAGCAGCAACAACAATGATAACGATATCAGTTGCTTTAGCACCACGTGAACGCATAGCTGTAAACGCAGCATGACCTGGAGTATCAAGGAATGTAATCATTCCGTGACCTGTTTCTACATGGTATGCACCAATATGCTGAGTAATACCACCGGCTTCGCCAGCAGCAACTTTCGCTTCACGGATGTGATCAAGTAATGACGTTTTACCGTGATCAACATGACCCATAATAGTAACAACAGGGGCACGAGTAATCGCTTCACCAGAATGACCACGATCAGATAATACCGCTTCTTCAAGGGCATTTTCTTTCACTAAGACCACTTCACGACCCATTTCTTCTGCAACCAGTGCGGCAGTTTCTTGGTCAATCACTTGGTTAATGGTTGCCATAGCACCCATTTTGAACATAGCTTTTACAACTTCAGCGCCTTTAACAGACATTTTATTGGCTAGCTCTGCAACCGAAATGGTTTCACCGATGCGTACTTCATTAAGCTTAATTTCAACTGGTTTTGTAAAACCATGTTTTAAACTTTGAGGAGAAGATAAGCCTAACTTGCCTTTGCCTCTTGCATTACGTCCGCGGTTATTTCTGTCTTGACCGGCTGGTTTTTTCTTCTTACGACGACGGCCACTTTCATCCGCTGAATCACTTTTATCTTCAGCTTCTTGAGCGTATTTTGAAGAAGTTAAATGTACCACTTCTTTTTCTTTCGCCTTACGTTCTGCTTCTTGCTCTTTCCAACGAGCTTCATTTTCTTCAGCAAGTTTACGTGCTACTTCTGCAGACAATTTAGCTTCTTCTTCAGCTTTTGCTGTTAATTCCGCTTCTTGTTGTAGACGTAACTTTTTAGCTTCTTCGGTTTCAGCAGCTGGTGCTGGCTTAGCGGCTGACTCTTCAAGGTTTTTCGCTTTAGCGACAGCTGCTTGCTTAGCTTTAGCTTCGGCTTCAACTTTGGCTTCTGCTTTGGCTTCTGCTTGAACTTCTGCTTTAACCGCTGCAACAGCACGCGCATTTTCAGCTTCTTTTGCGTCTGCTTCTGCTTTAGCTTTCGCTTCAACTTCTGCTTGAACACGAGCTTCTTCAGCTGCTTTCGCTTCCACTTCTGCTTGTTGTTGCTCTTCTAAATCACTACGTTTTACATAAGTACGTTTTTTACGTACTTCGACTTGTACTGATTTTGCTTTACTACCATGACCAAGTACTAAAGTAGATTTTTTCTTACGGCTAAGCGTCATTTTACTTGGGCTAGCCGTTGAATCATCACCATGTTGTTTTTTCAAGTGGTCAAGTAGTGCTTCTTTTTCTTCTTGCGAAACAGAATCGGTTGCCGATTTATTCACGCCAGAGTCAGCCAATTGGCTCACTAAGCGATCCACCGGTGTACCGATTTCATTGGCAAGTTGTTCTACTGTTACTGATGCCATCTATATTTTTCTCCCGGTGAGTTATTCTTCGTTAAACCAACAAATATTACGAGCAGCCATAATTAGCTCTCCCGCTTTGGTTTCATCTAAGTCTTCAATATCTGATATTTCATCAACGCCTTGTTCTGCAAGATCTTCAAGTGTTCTCACACCTCGGCTTGCTAGAACAAATGCTAAGTGACGCTCTAAACCGGCAAGGTCTAATAGATCTTGCGCTGGCTCGGCACCTTCAAGTGTTTCTTCACTTGCTAATGCTTGAGTCGTAATAGCCGCTTTTGCACGTTCACGTAATTCTTCAATTGTGTCTTCGTCCATACCGTCAATGTCAAGCATTTCTGATACAGGTACGTAGGCAATTTCTTCTAATGAAGTAAAACCTTCTTCAACTAACATCAAGGCAAAATCTTCATCAAGATCGAGCTTATCAACAAATAAAGTTAACACTTTATCGTTCTCAGCTTGGTGCTTTTCGTTCATGTCAGCAACAGTCATGACGTTAAGTTCCCAACCAGTTAACTGGCTAGCTAAACGTACGTTTTGACCACTACGACCGATCGCCATAGCTAAATTACCTTCTTCAACGGCAATATCCATGGTGTTTTTGTCTTCATCAACAATGATAGAAGCAACTTCCGCAGGAGCCATTGCATTAATAACGTATTGTGCTGGGTTGTCATCGTATAAAACGATATCAACACGTTCGCCGCCTAACTCACTTGAAACGGCTTGTACACGTGAACCACGCATACCAACACAAGCACCAACAGGATCGATGCGTTTGTCGTTACTTTTTACAGAGATTTTTGCACGAGAACCAGGGTCGCGAGCTGCGCCTTTAATCTCAAGCATTTCTTCGCCAATTTCTGGTACTTCAACACGAAATAATTCAATTAACATTTCAGGTTTAGTACGGCTAACAAATAATTGCGCGCCACGTGCTTCAGGTTTAATTTCATACAATAAACCGCGAATACGATCGCCTGGACGGAAACTTTCACGTGGTAACATATCGTCACGGTAAACAATCGCTTCGGCATTGTTACCTAAATCTAAAATCACGCTATCACGACTCGCTTTTTTCACTACGCCGGTAATGATTTCGCCGATTTGCTCTTGATAAGCATCAACAATTAAACCACGTTCAGCTTCACGAATCTTTTGTACGATTACTTGTTTTGCCGTTTGTGTTGTTACACGGTCAAACTTAACCGATTCAATTTGTTCTTCAACATAATCACCAATGTTTAATTCTGGCTCATCATATTGCGCCGCTGCTAAACTAATTTCAGCATACGGATTTTCCATTGGCGTATCGCTTTCTCCAACGATTAACCAACGACGGAAAGTGTCAAATTCACCTGTTGTGCGATCAATACTGACACGAACGACGATATCGCCTTCATATTTCTTTTTAGTCGCTGTTTCTAAAGCGGTTTCCATCGCTTCAAAAATGCTTTCTCGTGGTAATGCCTTTTCATTAGAAACAGCATCTACAACCAGTAATATTTCCTTACTCATGCTAGTTAGCCTTTCTCAGTATTTTAAATTTATTTTTTATGGTTAAAAACAAGGTGAGCCTTGTCTATGTTACTGATAACGAGCTCATATTCCTCATTATCCACCATGACAATTAAGCTGTCGTTTTCAACGGCAATTAATTTACCTTTAAACTTGCGACGGCCATTTAATGGCATTGATATTTTTACTTCTACGGTTTCATCAACAACCGCTTCAAAATGCGCTTTGTCGAATAATGGCCGATCAAGCCCTGGTGATGAAACTTCTAAGCTATATTCACTACTGATCGGGTCTTCTACATCGAGAATAGCCCCTACTTGACGACTCACTTCTGCGCAGTCATCAACATCGATACCATTTTCATGGTCGATAAATAAGCGTAAAACCGAATGGTTACCGGCACTAATAAATTCAACGCCTAATAATTCCTTACCCGTTTCTTCAACGGCAGGACGTAACATTGCGGTTAATTTATGTTCAAATTTAGCCAATCATTTTTCTCCAATTTGGAAGAGTTCAGAAACAAAAAAAGGGCATATAGCCCAGCGATTTACCTTGCTGTTATTGCACCTTTTCACATTGTTAAGATACAAAAAAGCCCCATTACGCGGGGCTTATTCACTGAACCCACGATGTAAACCAAGCAATAACTCTCTTGGTTCTGTATAACAATATCTTAGAAAATCTATCTAACAGCGATAAAAATCTATTCAGTGAAATATTGCTATATTCAAGCTGCGCAAATTATATAGACTTGCTATTTTTATAGCAAGTTAATTTTAGTAAGCAATGCCAAAACGGCATCGTAAAACCACCGTAATTTAAGCAGAAAACAAAGTAAAAATTATTCAACAAGAGACTAAAAATTATTGCGGCATAATCAGATAGTTAGTAAATTAGTTCCATTCATGTTAAAAATAATTAACTGTAATTATTTTGTTATCATTATAACGGCACTTAGCAGCATTTTGGAATTATATGTATTCATATTCTCAATTACTTTTAAGAAACTTTCTTTTTGCTTTAGGCTTTAGTGCCTGCGTGGCGCTTGCTAGTATAGTGCTATTGGCACTACAAACATCAGGGCAACAAAATCAACACCAGCAAACCCTACTCTCTCTAGAGCAAAAAACACAATTTATTAACCACGAAGAACTTGTTAAACATTTAGCACACTTCAATCGTTACCATTTTCTCAATATCATCAATAAAGAGGGAGCTGTTATTGTCAACCAACAGCAAAGCCCAATGCTATTGGACGAGTTAGTATTAGCCCCTATTAATGAGGTAATACTGCCTAACTCATCGTTAACCATACGTTATCAATTAGATGTAAGAGACAGTTTGATTTTACTACGCAATACAATATTGGCGGTATTTGTTTTGAGTATTATATTCATTGTTATTGCAGCATCATTCAGTATTGGGCGCTATCGTCGTTTGGCAGGAAAAATTAATCAGCAAATAAAACGAGACCTCGCAAGTGTTATTACCGGTGAAAATAACGATGATGAAATTGCAGATAATGAAATAGATTTACCTGAAATTCAACAACACTTGTCTGAGATCAAAGCACTTATTGCCAATAAAGTTAGTGCAACCGCCATACTAGAGAAAGATGCTTACATTGAACCGATTACTCAATTAGAAAATCGTAACCGTTTTATTCAGTTTTTTGAAAATGTTGAAAGTCGCTCTGACTTTGGTGTTTTAGCCATTACCCGTTGCTCGGAATTACAAACAATTAACCAAATTCACGGTTATCATGAGGGTGATAGCTATATTCGTAATGTCGCTGAGATAATGAAACATGCCATAAGCCGATATAACGGTGCGCAAGTGTTTCGTTTAAACAGTTCTGATTTTGCAACATTAATCCCTAACATTACCTTAAAAGCCGCAGAAAACTTTGCCAGCGATTTAACCGGTCGCTTCAATGAATATCAACAAGCATCTGACTTAGATTCTGTTGGTTATACTGGCATGGTTTATTTTGATAGCGATAAGCCTTTGGGTGAGCTTTTAGCTTTAGCTGATACCGGTATAAGTATTGCCCAAACACAGCAAATTAATGCCTGGTTTGCACAAACAGACAGCAGTATTTTAGCAAACAGTAGCGCCAGTTACGGCAACCAAAACTGGCGTCAAGAAATTGATAATGTAATTGAGAATCAAAGAGTTAACTTGCTCGTTCAAACAATTAAACCCAGCAGCCCAAATAATCGCGTATACGGCGAAATTTTAGCGCGCTTTATCAATAGTAATAATGATCTTCTACCCACAGCTTCTTTTTTTGCTATGGCTGAAAAACTCGATAAAATCGTTGCGGTTGATAAAATGATTATTGAAGCTGCGATTAAAGAGATCACTGAAAAGAATATGCTCGATAGCTTTTTTGGTATTAACGTTAGTGCCCGTTCAATAAACGATGGCCATTTCTTAATTTGGTTAGAAAGACGTTTACTACGTGACTCTGCCGTTGCCGCCAAGTTAGTTTTTGAAATCACCGAACACGGCTTACAACAAAACATTAAAACCAGTAAAAACTTTATTGATATGATCCACCGAGTGGGTGCACGCATTACCGTTGAGCGTTTTGGTGTCGGGCTAACGTCATTTAAATTCTTTCGAGATTTAAAACCTGATTTTATTAAAATGGATAGTACCTATACCCGTGAGATAGATGAAGATAAAAACAATCAGTACTTCTTACGTTTAATGGTAGATTTAGCCCATAGATTAAGCATTAGCGTTTTGGCTGAAAGCGTTGAAAGCCAAGAAGAAAAGTTCACCCTTGAAAAGCTATTTGTTGATGGCTGTCAGGGGTTTTATATCGGTAAACCTAAAAACATTTCAGCAATGTAGCTTGGTCTATTCCAATATTAGCGCTCTTAAGTAATAAACGATGCATTAAGAACGCTTTATTTATCGCCTGCTGTAAACGACATCAAATAAAGTAATGATTTATCATAAGGTAGTATACCTTTGAAGGCATTTCTTGATCACAAATAAACATCTGCTGATAAAAATGAATAACCCTACGCTTCATATGTTGTTTATTGCTAGATAAACACGGATAATAGTGCGAATTTTCACGGTAAAATATTGATCGAATGACTGATTATCTTCTGCTACTCGTTGGCACTGTATTAGTAAATAACTTTGTCTTGGTTAAGTTTCTTGGCTTATGCCCCTTTATGGGCGTGTCATCCAAGATTGAAACCGCTATCGGCATGTCGTTCGCGACAACGTTTGTCATGACCTTGGCATCTTTATTAAGCTACATTGTTAATAGTTATATTTTAGCGCCATTAGGCTTAGAGTATTTAACCACCATGAGTTTTATTTTAGTGATCGCCGTTGTGGTGCAATTTACTGAAATGGTGGTCCATAAAACCAGTGCCAATCTCTACCGTACATTAGGTATATTCTTGCCCTTGATCACCACTAACTGTGCAGTATTAGGGGTAGCGCTACTAAACCTTCAAGAACAACATAATTTTTTCGAATCCATTATCTATGGTTTTGGCGCAGCCGTTGGCTTTTCTTTAGTATTAATCATGTTTTCTGCTATGCGTGAAAAATTGGCCAATGCTGACGTGCCAACGCCATTTAAAGGCTCAGCAATAGCCATGATCACCGCGGGTTTAATGTCATTAGCATTTATGGGCTTTACAGGGTTGGTTAAGTTTTAATGAGTACTCTTATTGCAATATTAGTCCTTGGTGCCATGGCGGCATTATTTGGCGCTTTATTAGGTTTCGCTTCAGTACGATTTAAAGTAGAAGGTGACCCGCTTGCAGAGCAACTGGACGCGCTACTACCACAAACGCAATGTGGCCAATGTGGCTATCCGGGTTGTAAACCTTATGCCGAAGCTGTTGCAAACGGTGAAGCAATCAATAAATGTGCACCAGGTGGTGAAGACACCATCAAAAAAATTGCTGATTTAATGGGGGTTGAAGTTCAACCATTAGATGGAAATCACGAAACAGATAATTCACCGAAAGTTGCTTTTATTATAGAAGAAGATTGCATTGGCTGTACCAAGTGTATTCAAGCCTGCCCTGTTGACGCCATTATAGGCACAACAAAACAAATGCATACGATTATAGCAGACGAGTGTACAGGTTGTGATTTATGTGTCGCACCTTGCCCAGTAGACTGTATAGAAATGATCCCTGTTGCTACAACAACACAGAACTGGCAATGGGATTTAAATAATATTCCTGTTGTACAAATAGATTAGATGAGGTTTGGGTGGAATCGGTAATTGAACGTATACAAAAAGGAAGGTTTTCACAGTTTCATGGCGGTATTCATCCGCCAGAGCAGAAATTCCTTACCTGCACCAAACCTATTGCAAGTGCACAAATTCCTGAGCAATTAATTATTCCTCTGCGCCAGCATATTGGCCAAGCGGGAGATTTAATTGTTAGCATTGGTGATAAAGTCCTAAAAGGACAAATGTTAAGTACCAGTGACAGCCCGATGTCATTGCCTATTCATGCGCCCACCAGTGGCACAATCACAGCAATTCAATCTATGGCTATTCCTCATCCTTCTGGCCTGAGTGAAAACTGTGTGATTTTAACACCTGATGGTGAAGATACTTGGCAAGAGCGCCACATCTGTCCTGACTTTCAATTACTCAGTAAAGCGCAAATTTTAGAAAAAATTGCTGATGCTGGTATTAGCGGTATGGGCGGCGCTGGTTTTCCTACACAAGTAAAAGTTTCAACCTTAGCAAAAATAGACTATTTGATAATCAATGCGGTTGAATGCGAACCTTATATCACAGCTGATGACTTATTGATCCAAGAGCATAGCCCAACGATTTTAGATGGCATTAAAATTTTAGATCATCTTCTCGCACCGAAAAATATTCTTATCGGTATTGAAGACAATAAAGCAAAAGCGATTGAAGTATTAAAAAAAGTTACCGCTGATATTGATCATATTCATGTCTGTGTTATCCCGACAAAGTACCCTAGCGGCGGCGAAAAACAACTGATTAAGATATTAACTGGGCAAGAAGTTCCCAGTGGCGTATTGCCTAGCTCATTAGGTATGGTCATGCAAAATATTGCCACTTGTTTTGCTATTGCTGACGCGGTGATTAACGACACACCACTGATCAAACGTGTGGTCACGGTTAGTGGTCAAGCGCTTGATAAACCACAAAACGTTTGGGCACTTATTGGTACTCCCGTGGGTTATTTAACCCAGCAATGTGGCTACAGTAATAGCCAAGATAAGCATTTGATTATGGGCGGCCCTATGATGGGCTTTAGTTTAGCTAATGATCAAATTCCAGTAATAAAAACCACTAACTGTATTTTAGCGCCCAGTGAAATTGAAATAGCCTCGCCCTTTTCCTCAACCAGCAGTAAAGAGGTAGAGTGCATTCGTTGTGGGCAATGCGCTGATGTTTGCCCTGCACAATTATTGCCACAAGAATTGCAGTGGAGTGCGAAAGCAAAAGATCAATCACAACTCGAAATGCTTAATTTGTTTGATTGTATTGAATGCGGAGCTTGTGCTTACGTCTGTCCAAGCCAAATTCCTTTAGTGCACTATTATCGGGTAGCAAAAGCTGAAATTCGCCAACAGAAACTACTCGACATTAAAGCTGAAAAAGCAAAAGTGAGATTTGAAGCGCGTAAATTACGTCTTGAGCGCGAAAAAATTGCTCGTGCAGAAAAACATAGAATTGCAGCCGAAGCACGTAAAGCTAGAATGAATGCAGGTACCACGGAAGCCAAATCAGAAAAATCTGCTGTTGCCGCGGCCCTTGCTCGTGTAAAAGCAAAAAAAGCACAAACTAATAACAGTGAAAATAGCCCAGAGACTATCAACGCACCAGCTGCGCAAATTGACGACAGTAAAAGCCAAGTGGCGAATGCGATCGCCAGAGCTAAGGCAAAAAAATTAGCACAAAAAAATCAGGCCGCTGAAAATCAAGCGCCTGATAATGCAACCTTAGCGACAACGACTGAAGCTGCGCCTGTAAATGATAAAAAAGCCAAAGTGGCTGCTGCTATTGCAAAAGCGAAAGCAAAAAAATTGGCAGAAAAGGTACAGCAAGAAGCAGCGAGTGAAACAGTAGACCTAGTAGCTGAGTCAACAGTGAGTGCAACGGGAGCAGAGACAGAAAAAGACGCTGAAACCAAGCTTGATGAAAAGCTCACCACTGAAGCTACACCTGTGAATGATAAAAAAGCCCGCATAGCTGCTGCTATTGCAAAAGCGAAAGCAAAAAAATTGGCAGAAAAGGTACAACAAGAAGCAGCGAGTGAAACAGTAGAGCTAGTAGCTGAGTCGACAGTAAGCGCAACGGCAGCAGAGGCTGAAAAAGACGCTGAAACCAAGCTTGATGAAAAGCTCACCACTGAAGCTACACCTGCGAATGACAAAAAAGCCCGCATAGCTGCTGCCGTTGCAAAAGCGAAAGCAAAAAAATTGGCTACTTCAGCCGCTAAATCACAACTTTTAGAGTAATTGAACACCATGGCATTTTGGATAGCAAGTTCCCCACACAATCATCAACAAAGCGAAACCTCAGCCTTAATGAGAATGGTGATTTATGCCACAATTCCCGGCATTTTCGCCCAGTGGTATTTTTTCGGTTGGGGTAACTTAATTCATATTTCGTTAGCCATAGCCACAGCACTTATTGCAGAGTTCACCGTATTATCATTACGAAATAAAAAAATAACTACGCAGTTATTTGATGGTAGTGCAATATTAACCGCGGTATTACTCGGTATCAGTTTACCGGCATTAGCACCTTGGTGGATAACCATTATCGGCAGTTTATTCGCAATTATTGTTGTTAAGCAACTGTACGGCGGTTTAGGCCATAACCCTTTTAACCCAGCAATGGCTGCTTATGTCATGCTGTTGATTTCATTTCCCGTACAGATGACACAATGGCAACCACCATTGTCATTATTGGCAATGGACATCCAGTTAAGTGATACCTTCTCAGTGATTTTCACCGGTTATACACCACAAGGTTACTCTGTTGAGCAAATTCGCACCCACATTGATGGTTTTACCATGGCAACACCGCTTGATACCGTAAAAACCAACCTCACCTTAGGTTTGACGGTAGTTGAAAGTATGCAAGCGCCAACCATAGGGAAACATTTTGGTTTAGGTTGGGAATGGATAAATGCCGGATTTTTACTTGGTGGCTTATTTTTGTTGAGTAAAAAAGCTATTCACTGGACCACACCATTAAGCTTTTTATCAAGTCTATTTATCTGTAGTTTCATTGCCTTTATTATCAGCCCAGATAGCAGTGCTTCAACTATGTTTCACTGGTTTACTGGTGCCACTATGTTAGGGGCATTTTTCATCCTAACCGATCCGGTTTCTGGCGCAACAAGTGTTAAAGGCCGTCTCATCTTTGGCGCACTTGCTGGCCTATTAGTTTACTTGATCAGAAAGTTTGGTGGTTATCCTGACGGGGTCGCTTTTGCGGTTTTATTATGTAATATGGCGGCACCTCTTATTGACCAATATACTCGTCCTAGAACCTATGGCCACAAGTTAGGGGTAAAAAAATAATGTCGACATTACTCCCTGCTATCAGTAAAAATGCAAAAATACTTGCTCTGTTCGCTATTGTTTGTACATTCTCGGTTGGTTTGGTGCATTTACTGACTAAAGATCGTATTAACATGCAGGCACAGCAGCAATTGATAAAGCAATTAAATGAGATTATTCCAAAAAACAGTCATGATAATGAAATGTTTCGCGACTGTATTATCGCCCCTGCTGATAATAATACTGACTTATTGGTCGATGTTATCTACCGCGCGCGACTTAACGGCGTATCAACCGCTGCAGCGATAAAAGCCATAGCGCCTAATGGTTATAGCGGCAATATTGAATTATTAATTGCGATAAATATTGATGGCAGTGTCAGCGGTGTTAGAGCTTTAGATCACAAAGAAACGCCGGGCTTAGGTGATAAAATCGAATTAAGAAAAAGTTCTTGGATTGAAAAATTCTCAGGCAAAAAAATGCTTGATAACAATGATACCCGTTGGGCTGTTATTAAAGACGGTGGTATGTTTGACCAATTTACTGGCGCAACCATTACGCCCAGAGCGGTAGTACAAACAGTTAAAAAAACCATCAGCTACTTTAAAGCTAATCAAGCAGATATTTTTTCTAATGCCAGTAATTGTGAGAGCAAATAATGAAAATTAACCCTGAATATAAAGAACTCGCTTGGCAAGGCTTATGGAAAAACAATCCGGGGTTAGTACAATTGCTTGGTCTTTGTCCTTTACTAGCGGTGACCTCAACAGTGGTTAATGCCCTAGGTTTAGGTATTGCAACCATGTTTGTTTTAATTTGTTCAAATGCCACCGTATCGGCCATTAGACAATGGGTGCCAAAAGAAATTCGTATTCCCATTTTTGTCTTGATCATCGCCGCTTTTGTAACTTGTGTTCAGTTACTCATGAACGCTTATACTTACGGCTTGTATCAATCTTTAGGGATTTTTCTACCATTAATAGTAACTAACTGCGCCATTATTGGCCGTGCCGAAGCTTACGCCTCTAAAAACCCCATTAAGCAAGCTAGCTTTGACGGTTTAATGATGGGCTTAGGATTTTTAACCGTATTAGTGGTATTAGGTGCAATACGTGAAATTCTTGGCCAAGGCACCTTATTTGATGGTGCAAATTTACTGTTAGGTGCATGGGCAAGCGACTTAAAAATACAAGTTTATCATCTTGATAGCCAGTTTTTACTCGCCATATTGCCACCAGGTGCTTTTATTGCCATGGGCTTTTTGATCGCCGGTAAAAATGCGATTGATAACAAAATAGCACAAGCGAAACCGAAAAAATTAGAACAAGCTATTGAACGTGTTCGTGTTAATTTTGAAAGCTAGATAAGCATAAAACAACTATAGCAAGCGCAACGCTACAACGTTTTACCATAACAATAGTGATATATAAGCCTGATGAATAAAGCAAAACGACTAGAAATATTAACCCGCTTAAGGGATGACAATCCAACGCCAACCACTGAGCTAAATTTTTCCAGCCCGTTTGAGTTATTAATTGCCGTGTTGTTATCGGCTCAGGCCACCGATGTGAGTGTTAATAAAGCAACCGATAAGCTATACCCTGTTGCTAATACCCCACAGGCCATACTTAACCTTGGTCTTGATGGCTTAAAATCTTACATCAAAACCATTGGTTTATTTAATACCAAAGCAGCTAACACCCTGAAAACTTGCCAAATGTTGATTGACTTGCATGGCGGCGAAGTGCCAGAAAATAGAGCAGCACTTGAAGCCTTACCCGGTGTTGGCAGAAAAACCGCTAACGTAGTACTTAATACAGCTTTTGGCTGGCTAAAGGATAATGAAGGTAAATATTTTCTAGCGGTTGATACGCATATTCAAAGGCTTGCCAATCGTACCGGCTATGCTAAAGGTAAGACGGTTGAGCAAACAGAACAAGCTATTATCAAAAACACTCCGAACAAAACCGAGTTCATGTTTAACTTACATCATTGGTTTATTTTACATGGCAGATATACTTGCACAGCAAGAACACCGAAATGCGGCTCTTGTATTATTGAAGATCTTTGTGACTTTAAAGACAAATCTGAAGATTAAAAAGCTAAAAGCAATCTGCGTTAAAAATGAATAATTTCAATACTTTATTATTGATGACTTATATAACTAAAAAATCGAGTCTTAAATTTTCGTTAATTTATAACTCGCAGCTTAACTTCTCTCGTTATCAAACTTAATTTAATAAACCTATCCGTCCATTAACAACGTCTATTTTATTATCATTCGGTCTGTATAATACACAGCCTAAATAGGTATTATCTAAATATCGACTTAAAGGACCTTTGTGGCTATTCAAAAAAAGCTTAAAAACAAGACTCGTCAATTCATCGACTCTAAACACATGCTGAGTGGCATTACCACAGCATCTTTTTTAGAATCCACCATAGTGCCTATACCTTTAGAAGCCGTGTTAGTGCCGTTAATGCAAGCACGCCGTGACAAATTATGGTTAATTGCGCTCATGGCAACAGTAGGTTGTATTGTTGGCGCTTTATTTGGTTATGCATTAGGCTATTATTTATTTGATGCCGTTGGTGATTGGATTATTAGTACATTTTCAAATCCTGAGCAATTTGAAATTATAAAGCAAAAAATGCAAAACCAAGGCTTTTGGTTTGTACTCACTTTGGGCATTGTGCCGATTCCGTTTCAGATAGCCATGCTAGCCGCTGGTGCGACCAAGTACTCACTAACACTATTTTTAATTGCCGCGATTATCGCCCGTGCTATTCGTTATTTTGGTTTAGCTATTTTAGTGTACTATGCCGGTGATAAAGCAGAATACATGCTGCGAAAACACAAAGTGAAAGCACTTATCATACTCACTGTAACAGTTTTGCTTGCCTGGGGTTTTAGCAACATATTCTAAACCGTAATATTGCTTTAATAATATTATGATACTTATTTTTACCGCAATGGTTTATTTATTTTTGTAAACAGATATACCCAAATTAGAGAAGTCGGTAAACTAGCAAAATTTTACCTATACGGAGCGTGTTTACATGCCAATGCTTATTGCCGTCACGCTAATGTGGGCATTTTCTTTTAGTTTGATCGGCGTCTATCTTGCAGGACAAGTTGATGCTTGGTTTTCAGTATTGATCCGAGTGGCACTTGCTACGTTAGTTTTTTTGCCTTTTTTAAAGCTAGGTCAAATCAAAGTAAAAGTCGCTTTACAACTGATGCTATGTGGAGCATTTCAATTAGGCATCATGTATGGCTTTTATTACCAATCCTTTTTATATCTTTCAGTACCTGAAGTTTTACTTTTTACGGTAATGACCCCCATTTACATAACACTTTTTAATGACCTACTTGACCGCCAACTTAATATCGGCTTTATTCTTAGCTCATTGCTTGCGGTTATTGGTGCTATTACCATTCGCTACCAAGGGATAGACGAAGGTTTTTTAACCGGTTTATTAATTGTGCAAGCCGCCAATATCTGTTTTGCCGTTGGACAAGTTAGCTATAAGCGTACCTTGGCAAAAGAACCTACAGATTTACCACAACGCACGGTATTTGGTTGGTTTTTTATTGGCGCATTAACCGTTGTTACTCCTTGTTACTTACTGCTTGGCAACCCCGATAAATTGCCGACAACCTCATTACAGTGGACTATTTTAGTTTACCTCGGCATTGTAGCTTCTGGTCTGGGCTATTTTGCTTGGAATAAAGGAGCAACACAGGTGAGTGTTGGCACACTAGCGGTAGCCAATAACTTATTAATCCCGGCAGGTATTATAGTAAATGTAATTTTTTGGAACCGCGACGCAGATATTGTTCGTCTAACCATTGGTGGGACAATCATTTTATTAGCGTTAATAGTGAATAATAAATTTCATCAAAAAAGCCAACAAAATAAAACCGCTAACTGTTAAATTTTTCTGATGATAGAAACATTAAAATGACTTATAGCAGTCGAGAAGCTAATTAACAATTATTGTCAGCAATGGCAAAAAATGTAAAGTTCAACTGGCAATATGTGGATCGTCACAAATAATGAGAAACACGTCACACGATGAGAAAATTTAACATATTAATGCACAGACTTTAGCCTTAATGCCTTCATCCTATGTTTTCTAATGTTTCATTTGGCAAAATTAGTTCACTGTTTATATATTTTTGTGTGCTTTCCTCCCAAGTCACGAAATGAGGAACGTTTCCTCATTTCGTCCAAAGAACAAATCGTGCGCTTTATCTGTAGGCAATGAGTGGTAATAGCTGCAAAGATTTGTTATTAATAGGTTAAATAAATAAGATGGAAACTTTCTGGTAGGAAAAGAGGAAAGTGTCCTCTGATAAAGCTGTTAGAGCGCTAGGATGAACTGCACATTTCGTCGCTAAATTTCAAGTTTTGATACAGTAAGGCTTATAACTCAATCTAAAGAACATTACAAAAAAGGATAATAAAAAGATGGCAAGATGCACAGCACCAAGTAATGGACATCGTACAGCGAGTGGAGCAGCGGCATGCCCTGCATGTAGTAGCCGAGGTCGTAGCTACGGTGGGTACTCATCCCCATCATCATATTCACCTTCGTCATACTCCTCTGGCGGAAGTCGCCCCAGCGGCTCTGGAAGTAGCGGTGGTTCTAGTAGCGCTAGACCACGTTGGTCAAAAGCTGGGTCATCTGTGGCGTACAATTCTACTGATGTGCGAACGCTCACGCCAGTTCGTGCAAACGTAGAGAGACGAGCTTCTAAACCTGATTTACGAGACATATTTCTATGTCACGCGTGGGATGACCGAAAAGGTGTGGCTAAAGAGTTACACGATCTTCTCGAGTCTCTCGGAGTTTCTGTTTGGTTCAGTGAAAAGGACGTTCTCCTTGGTTCCAACTTACTCCGTGAGATCGATAAAGGGTTGGTAAAATCACGAATCGGTATCGTTTTGGTTACTCCATCGTTTTTAAATCGTATTGCAGGAGAAGGTGTTGCCGACAAAGAGCTTTCTGCACTTCTAGCGACAGACCTTCTCGTTCCTATTGTACACGATACAACATATGATGATCTTCGCGATGCTAGTCCATTACTTGGATCCCGAAGTGGCTTAGACACCGCAGAAGATCCGATAAAAAATATCGCAGCAAAACTAGCTGAATTGGTCGCGCTCTAACACATATGAGCCTTATTCCCGTCAATAGGCAATAGGGTTTTATTTAGCTGCCGTTAGGCAGCTAATTGTTCATTCAATTCACAAGTTCATCTACTTCGCTATGTCAATTAGCCATTAAACAACGGTTTACGGCAAACACATATAGAGGCTCTCTTAGTGTGATCTCATCACTGCCTACTCTGTCTATCCATATGTTAAGTAGGGGCACTAGACATTTATCGGTTAACCTTACGCTGGTACTATTCAAGCATGATGACTCAGTGCCTTTGGGCACAGTTCAGTTAGTTTAAGACTCAGTTAAGGTGTAAACGCGCTTGCTCATTGCAATAATGCGCACCAATGGCGAGTCTAATCAAGCAAAGTGGCTTGGACTACTCGGCATAATAATCATCAACTTTCAGTTAACGGGGGCGATGATTAATCAGATGCTCTTACTCATCCAGTTAGGTGTTCAGCTCTCGCCATTGTGCGACTTAACCTTTTAAAAATTTATTTTCATCAAAAACCTGTCTATCCCGAAGCATGAAGTAAACACAGCGACCAATTTTATGTGCAAGTGCTGATAATGCTTTACCTTTACTCATGCGTTTTTGTAATTTAGCTAGATAGCGTTTAGCGTTGTCATTACCGCGAAGATAAAGCACCGCGGCTTCACTAAAAGCCCACTTCAGATAACCATTACCGATTTTATTACCGCTAGTACCATAGGTTTTCCCTGCAGACTCTGCTTTGCATTTCACTAATCGTGAATAAGAAGCAAACTGTTGAACGCTGGGAAAACGGTTGATGTCGCCAATTTCATATAAAATGGTTAATGCTAGAATTTGACCAATACCTGGGAATGTTCGAACGATATTGAGTAGTGCACCATAATGTTCTTTGGCTTTTCCTTCGATAAATGACTCAACATGCTTTAGCTCTCTGATGTAGCAATCTAGGATGTTCATGTCGAGTGCTATCATCCGTTGTACAACAGGATCATCATAATAATCTCGCAGTCCGTCACGGGCACTGACATTTTTTAAATTAAGTGATTGAGCGGGTAAGTTATATTGGCTGTCGGTGTTTACGACGTGAGCTTTTAATTCACTTCCATGTCGCATAACGTAGGTGCGTCTTCTGAGTAAATCTCTGGTTGCGCGTGTTTCTGCTGGGTAATTGTAGGCAAGTGGGAAATTCCCTCCGCGCATTAGGCTAGCAATTTTATAGGAGTCTATCTTATCGTTTTTAGCTTTTCCGCCATGAATAGCTTTCATATAAAGCGCATGGCCTAAAATAAACTCAACATTTATCTCACGACAAAAGTCACTGACCCAATACCAGCAATGCATGCACTCAACTCCAACCACCACCTGTCCAATATAGGGTTTGAGCAGCTTGTGTAACTGATGAGGATCGGCTTTTATTTTCTGATGAACGACTTTATTACCATGTTCATCAAGTATGCAAACATATAAAAGTCGTGCATGTAGATCGATTCCGCAATAATATTTATGTAAAGTAGTATAGAATTTCATTGAGCTTTCTCCTTTTGGTTTGGTCGCCTTGAAGTTTAGCTCAGTGCTAGACTTCGGGGAGAAGGCTCAATTAGTATCAAGTTGCTTGAACGGACACAAACAGCTGGCTGTGCTCGTTCCTCGCAATTATAGCCAGCCATTTTTAGCCGCTTAGCAAAGCGTTGAGGCTGTAGAATTACTCATTTTTAAGAAAAACAGCCTGTTTTATGGGTTCCAAATGCATTACCTAATGCTTTAAAAACGCATAGAGTTAATTACAGGAGCTCGTTTTTTAATTGAATTTGGCTATTAGAGTTATTCTACAGTCTCGTTAGCAGTACAATCAATTTACTGAACATTTGGAGTTGTATTTATGGATGATAACAAGTCGAGAATGAAAGAAATGCCTACCTCATTTACTCTCAAACAGGCATTAGAGTTTGAGTGGTGGTTTGCACTTTTAGGCTCAATGACACAATCAAAAACTCTTACAGCCATGGTTATTTTGGGCTGTAGTTTACTTGGTGGTTTTGGGTTCTATTTATTTAATCTAGCTAATACGTAGTAAGTCGCAACGTACTGCTAACAAGGGTTTTCAAGTCGGACAAATTACAGTTGGCTTTTTGTTCGTGCCTCACTTATTTTAGCCAACTGCAATTTGCCGCTTAAAACGGCGTTGAGGCTGTAGAATTTCTCCAAAAAAGACGTTTTTACGTTTTTTTTTATATTTTGTGATTTGTTTGTTTTTTAACCTTACGCGATATTCTTGTCTGTGATCTAATAGATATTATCCGGCGAAAGTGAATTCACATGGCTAACTATAAACCTGATTTATCCTGTCAAAGTAAATTCATTCCCATTGATTTTTCACAGTAAATAATCCCCGGCACCTTTGAATATGCGCTTGCGCATATTGTTGATAACCATCTTGATTTATCGGGCTTTGAACAATGGTATTGTAACGATAAAGGCGGCGCAGCCGCCTATTCTCCGTCCGTGATGCTAAAAATAATCCTCTTTGGTTATTCTCGTGGCTTTATCAGTAGTCGCCGCATTGCCAACGCCTGTGAAACGAACATTACCTTTATGAGTTTATCGGGTGATGTTCAGCCACATTACACATCGATTGCCGCATTCGTCGCGCGGATGAAAGACCAAATTGAACCGCTATTTACCCAAGTATTAATGATATGTGATAAAGAAGGCCTCATTGGTCGCCATATGTTTGCTATCGATGGTTGTAAAATCAAATCAAACGCGAGTAAGGAATACAGTGGCACGTTTGAAGAGCTAAAGCGTAAGGAAGTGAAATTACGTAAAGCCAGCCAACGTATATTGGCGAGGCATCAAGCACAAGATGGCATGAGCGGTGATGAAGTCAGCCATGACTTAAAGCAAAAAGCGAAACTTGATAATAGCGCCAGTAAAATCAGCGAGTTCATGGCTACTCATCAGGAAAAACTCGGTAGCCGAGGTAAACCCGTGAAAAGCAATATTACCGATAACGACAGCGCTAAAATGACCACCAGCAAAGGCACCATTCAAGGTTATAACGGTATTGCCATTAACGACGACCGGCATCAAATCATTCTTCAAGCGCAAACATGGGGCAGTGTTGGCGAGCAACAAACCTTAAAACCTGCCATAGAACAACTTCATCATCAATTAGAAAAACTCGGTACGCCAAACGCTTTTGAAACCGCTAAATTTACCGCAGACAGCGGCTTTCATAGTGAAGCTAACCTTGAATATATCGCCACAACCGGGTTAGACAGTTATATCGCGGATACACAATTTAGAAGTCGAAACCCGCTTTTTAAAACCAGTGAAACCTATCATACCGAGCAAGAGAAACGGCGATTAAAACGCAGTAAAGGCAGGCCTCGATTATTCACGCGCGAGAGTTTTCATTTTGACCCCACAACTAATACCTGTGTTTGCCCTGCGGGCAAACCCCTATGGCGACAAAGTGCGGGCATTATCACTGATGGCAGAAGCTACAGTCGATTTACGGGATATTTAAAAGACTGTCGCGTTTGTCCATTACAAAGGCAATGTATGCGAAAGCCCCCTAAATCAACCGGTCGACAAGTCCAGTTCTTAACAAACCTAGCGCAAAATATCAGTCACAGTGACCGAATGAAGGTAAAAATAGACAGTTCAATTGGGCGACGGCAATACAGTAAAAGGTTAGGCGCAATAGAACCCATATTTGGCAATATTACTGTCAACAAAGGCATGAATAAATTCACCTTGCGCGGGCAAGATAAAGTGAACACCCAATGGCAAATGTATTGCCTTGTTCATAACATTGAAAAGTTAAGAAGTCGCCTGCATTAGGGCCTAAAACCCTAACATCACACCACAAAAATAGCCTAAAAACTACATTAACAACTTAGTCATCACCATTAATAAATGTTTAACGATGCAAAATTAAAATCGGCAAAAACGTAAACGTTTTTGATTGTTAAAAGAAAATAATCCAGTTAGAGTATTTTCATTATTTAATTTTAATAAAAACGAGTAATTCTACAGGCTCGTTAGGCTTTTATGCGTCCAAGCCTAGCATCCATACATTCACAGGACGTGGAGAAAGAAATATGAAAAAAGCACTTTTAGTTTTACCAGTAGCTTTAGCATTAACGGGTTGTGGTAGTGAAATCGATTCTGTCAAAGATGGAATCATGGACTTTAATAAAACTATAACACTTGGTCAGGCTTTAGATAATTGGAAAAGCTGTAACGATAGCAACTGGGAAACCTTTGAAACCGACAATGGCGTGACGGTTGTGCAATTTACTTGTAGCCATAAAATTTTAGGTTTCGTGGAAAAAGCTAAAGGCCTTTTATCTAAAAAAGAACAAGCACAGGCTTCTTATTTTAACATCGCCTCCAACGTGCAAACTTTTCAGTTTACTTTAAACCAAGATGACAGTTTTCAAATTGACAATGTGCAAGTTGAAACAACTTGGGAGGACGGAACAAAATTCAATGATTCTCAAAAACCTGTAGAGCAACTGGAAACGGCTTATAATAATAATTTTAATTTTGATCCTGCCCAATTAAATAAAGCTTCCGCAGCGCAGATGGCATATTCTTTTCATATAATAAAATCTAGAGCAAAATAACAAAAGCCTACCCCTTTAACTGTAAAATTTTAGTGCATTCATAATGATAATTTTTATTACTGCTCTTATTCCCATAATGATTCTAATAATGCTGGGATTTATTTTAAAGCGCATTAAATTCTTGCCGGAAGAAACTTGGCCAGGCATGGAAAAACTGACCTATTTTGTACTTTTTCCAGCTTTGCTAATTAGAACCCTTGGAAAACAATCTCTTGCTGGCGCACCTTGGCCATCGATGTTAATAATTGTTGTTGGAACAATAATGACATCAGCAGTGATGCTGATTGTTTTTCGGAAAGTATTATCGAAGAATAATGCTACTTTCACTTCAATTTTCCAAGGTGGTGTTCGCTTCAATACTTACATTACACTTGCTATTGCGCAAAGTTTGTACGGTGCAACGGGATTAGCAATGAGCTCTGTTGCTGCTGGTTTTATGATTGTTTTAATCAATTTGTGGTGCATCTCAGTGTTTGTAATCTGGGGGAAAGGTTCATTTCAAGGAGTGCTACAATTTATAAAAGAAATTGTTGGGAACCCACTAATCATAGGTTGTACGATTGGCTGGTTTATAAGCCTAAGTGGCATTGGATTACCTATTATTGTTGAAGATATTCTCGAAATAGTTGGTCGAGCTGCATTACCTTTTGGACTTTTAGCTGTTGGAGCGGCACTAAAGCTAGAAGGAATTAAAGGCCATTTTAGCCCCATCGTTTTATCGTCAATAGCACAGTTCGGGTTAAAACCATTAGTTACCGCTGCTTTTGTATCATATACGGGGCTTACTGGAGTAGCAGCTGCAGTATTGATTATAGCATTTATGACTCCAACAGCTCCTTCTGCATACATCCTTTCACGCCAATTAGGTGGTGACACAGAAGCAATGGCCTCTATTATTACAGTACAAACTTTAATAGCCTTTCTTATTATGCCACTACTAGGAACGCTGTTACTTTAACCATTTACAATAAAGTCAGAATATAACAGGAGCATACTTTTTTATAACGAATATTCATCACCAACAGACTCAACTCAGGGCAATATGTGCTGTCTGATTTGCTTACTCTATAGTTAATTAAATTTACCTAGTAGATATCAGACTTGTTTTTACGGAAATTTTTACTTTTGACGAGCATTCATTTGCCGTTTAAGTTAAATTAATCATACAAACTATTCAGTTTATTACCAGAAAATATGCTAGTATTTTTTGCCTTTTGAGCCTTATAAAAACGGATCTGCGATTACTTTTAATGATCATACTTAGTAGGCAATTAATCTTAGCGAGCAATTAATGATTGACAACTATCATGAGTAAGATGTCAGCATGTTGAGGTAAAGCGAGTATTATCAGTATAAGCCATTATTCATCTTGGCTTATGCGACAAAGTCGGCAGATATACGGTTAGAAAATCTCAGGATGGATCTTGCATTAGTAAAGGTTTATGCCAATTTACAGATAAAATTAATGAGTACAATATGAAATTTTTACATACTATGATCCGCGTTAGTGACGTGGATAAATCACTCGATTTTTACATCAAACACTTAGGTTTAGTAGAGACTCGTCGTGTTGATGTACCTGAAGGTGAATTTACTTTAATATTTTTAGCCACTGAGCCTGGTGCTGCTGAAATAGAGTTAACACATAACTGGGGATCGGATGAAGAATATACTGTTGGCAGAAATTTCGGTCACTTAGCCTATGAAGTTGATGATATTTACGCTACATGTGAAAAATTAATGGCAGCGGGCATTACGATTAATCGTCCACCACGTTGCGGCTATATGGCATTTATTAAATCGCCAGATAATGTTTCTATCGAATTACTGCAAAAAGGCGAACGCTTAGTACCACAAGAGCCTTGGGCTAGTATGGAAAACTCTGGCACTTGGTAAACAGGTACTTAATAGATTGGCAGTTTCTAAAATAGCTATTGAGTAAACGAGATAAGCACTAAAATGGCCTTTATTAAGGTAGTCTTGCTGCCATTTTAATGCTTATTATTGACTCAATTATCAAATGATTTACTTATCTAAACTTAGTTAACGCATCATCCAATGCCGCTAAACACAAAGCCACATTTTCACTACGCGCCGTAAAGCCCATCAAACCAATACGCCAAGCTTGACCGGCAAACTGTCCAAGGCCAGCACCAATTTCTAAATTATATTCTTGTAATAAATATTGGCGTACTTTCGCGTCATCAATACCTTCAGGAATGTATACTGAATTGAGTTGTGGTAGACGTTCATCTTCTGGCACAATAAAATCCAAACCTAGCTTAGTTAAGCCTTTAGCTAAGCTGTTATGTTGCGTTTGATGACGCGCCCAACTGTTTTCTAAGCCTTCTTGCTGTAACATTAATAGCGATTCATGTAAGGCGTATAATGAGTTAACCGGCGCCGTATGGTGATACGCTCGTTTACCCTCTCCTGACCAATAGCCCATAACCAGTGATTGATCTAAAAACCAACTTTGCACTGGCAGTGTTCTGTTGCGAATCACTTCACTAGCTTGTTCACTAAAACTTATCGGTGAAATCCCCGGCACACAAGACAAACATTTTTGACTGCCTGAATAAATCGCATCTATGCCCCAGTCATCCACTCTTAGCTCACTACCACCCAATGAGGTGACGGCATCAACAATCGTTAAGCATTGATAGCGTTTGGCTATTTCACATAAAGTTTTTGCATCAGAGCGTGCACCTGTTGACGTTTCCGCATGAACAAAAGCAACAAAGTTAGCTTGAGGATTCTGTTTAAGTGCATCTTCTAATAATTGCGGCTCAACCGCTCTACCCCATGGTGAATCTACAATCACCAATTTGGCACCAATGCGGGTAACATTTTCAATCATACGCGCACCAAAAACACCATTGCGACACACCACGACAGTATCTTCAGGGGTAATTAAATTAACAAAACATGCTTCCATTCCCGCTGAGCCGGGTGCTGAAATAGCCATAGTATTACTGTTGGCCGTTTGAAAAGCATATTGTAATAGTTGTTTAACCTCATCCATCATACCAACAAAAGTGGGATCTAAATGACCAATGGTTGGACGTGCTAATGCTGACAGTACACGTTGACTGACATCTGATGGCCCAGGCCCCATTAAAGTACGCTGTGGGGGAATAAATGATTGTATCGTCATAAATATAATTTCCAATTAACGGAGGTAGATAGCTAAAGCTTATCATCTATCGACTGAGCAGCTCAATTAATCCCTGTTATGCTAACTATTCATTAATACTATAGTAATTGCATAAATTAAAAGTAATTAGGGTCTGTTGCTATCACGGGAGCTGAATAAAAGTTAATATATTGAATTAATTACTCAAAGAATACTTAGAATCTCCATGGCCTTAAAATCAACCATTAATAAAGCGACAATTCATTTATCTGATATGGATCGTAATTATTATGACACTTTACAATTAACTATCGCGCAGCACCCTTCAGAAACTGACCGTCGTATGATGATCAGGTTAATCGCCTATGTGCTTAATGCCAGTGAAAACCTACAGTTTGGCAAAGGCGTTAGTGATGAAGACGAAGCCGCTATTTGGCGAATAAATTACAGTGAGGTCATTGAGCTATGGATAGAACTAGGCCAGCTAGATGAAAAACGACTGAAAAAAGCCTGTAATCGCGCACAACAAGTAAAACTTTACTGTTACGGTAGTAGCGTCGATACATGGTGGCAACAGTCTAAAGGTAAACTGAATCAATTCGACAAATTATCGATTGAAAGCTTCAGTGAAGAGACTTCAACAGCATTAGAACAACTGGCCGACCGCTCAATGGAATTTCAAGTGAGTATTCAAGACGGACAGTTCTGGCTGACTTGCGGAGACGAAACGCTATTGATCGAGCTAACTAAGCTCAAATAATCTTGCTTCTTAAAATCAGTATACATAACAGAAACTAACGTTAGCTATTGATTTTAAAGCTTTACATTGTAAATTTTTTATTAACTTCTCTGTTACGGCAATATTAATCACTATGATAAAGACATTACCTTTGAAAAACATCAGCTTCAAACTCAAATCATTACTGACAGCAATAGCGATGACTAGCGCCTTTCCCAATGTTGCGGAAATCATCCCAGCTGAGCAAGTGATCAAAGATATTACCTACCTTGCCGCTGATGATTTAGAAGGTCGCGCAAGTTTCAGTCCGGAAATTGACCGAGCAGCAAACTATATTGCTAAACGTTTTACTGATATAGGTTTACAACCATTATCATCAGCAAAAGCTGATAACCAAAGTAGCAGTTTTCTACAAAAATTTACCGTCAGTCAAATACAACCACAAGTGCTTAGCGTAACAATAAATAATGCCAACATAAGCCAAGGTAACCTCGCTATAGCCAGCACGATGGAGTCAGTGAACTGGCAACAAGCTGGTGCTGAAGTCCATGTGATTAACAAAAACGATGATATGCGAGATACCTTAAGCGCGCTAAACCAAAAAGGTGGTCAGCACTTAGTTATCATTAATAACGCACATGCAAAAAGCTTTCATGCTTATCAAAATTACTTTAATCGCGGTATTACTAAGCTTTCACTTGAGCATCGTGGTGCCATTGTGATGGTATTAAGTGATGTTGGTGAAATTAACACTTACAACGTCAAAGCCAGTGCGACAATTACCGAGCAAGCATTAACTAACGTGGTGGGGATCTTACCGGCAGCTAACACTGAACATGGCAAAGAAATAATTTTATACTCAGCACATTATGATCACTTAGGCGTCACCGAAGACGGCAAACAAATATATAACGGCGCTGATGATGACGCATCAGGCACCACCGCTATCATTAACTTAGCGCAATATTACGCAAAGCAAGGCAATAATAAACGTAGCCTGATGTTTAGTGCCTTTACTGCCGAAGAAATTGGTGGTTTTGGTTCAAAATACTTTTCACAACAACTTAATCCTGACAACGTCGTTGCCATGATTAATATTGAGATGATCGGTAAACCATCAAAATTTGGCGCCGGCACGGTATGGATGACAGGGATGGAACGCTCAAATTTAGGCGCTTTGCTCAATGAAAAGCTCAGCGCCCAAAACACCGAAATATATCAAGACCCTTACCCTGAACAAGGCTTATTTTATCGCTCAGACAATGCAACATTAGCGCGTTTAGGTGTACCTGCTCACAGTTTTAGTAGTACTCAGCTCGATAAAGACCAGCACTATCATCAAACCAGTGACGACATAAACAGTTTGGACTTATCTTCAATGCATAAAGTAATTGAATCATTAGCTGTTGCTACCCAATCACTTGTTGATAGTACGGTTACGCCAACACGTATTGATAAAGCCAAAGTTCGCGCACAAGGTAAAATTTACTAAGCTATCAAAGATTAATTAAGCGTGTGCCTGACATTGAGGCCACTGTAAATAATAAAAAACCAGCTTGCTAGACAAGCTGGTTTTTTATTCTCTGAATTTTATTTTTTGCTTAATTAGTACCAGCTAGTATCCAGTATGATGTTATCTTTAAGCAGAAATTAACCGGGCCAACGCATGGCATATTCAAGTTCATTTTCCGCACAAATAATAAAACCGTGGCGCAAATATAATTGTTTAGCGGGATTATCTAACAATACATTTAAAGTAATTGCGAGTTGTTTTTCTTGGGCTTTGCGTTTAACTAACCCTAGTACTCGACTACCAATACCTAAGCCATGATATTCAGGTAATAATTGAAATTGTCTTAGATGAATTTTATCGGGAAATTGCCCTAATTTTAATAAGCCGATCGCAGTATCTTGATAAGAAATAATATGAGAATCGGTAAAGTATTCATCGACCCGCTGCATATGCGCAATATCATCGAGGTAAATACCGGCCTTACTCAAGTGTTCGGTCATCGACGCTTTTCTTAATCGTAAAAGAAAAGCTCTATCACTTGTCGTTGCCCGCCGAAAGCTGACAATCGCTTGCTCGTTGTTTTTCCTCTTAAAGACCTTACTCACTTCAGACATCGAATATTAAAGAGTGTACTAAAACATAACCCTACTATAACAAGTTAATAAATGAGTTAAAGCATAAATGACCTGAACTCAGCATAAGCTAAGGTAGCGAGAAAACATAACCGAAAGCTATCGCATAAAAGCCACCATTGAGCGCGGTGCACTTGATTGCTTGCTAACAATAACGGCAAAATGGTTGATAAAACTAAAATAGGAATACCACATGACCTTCAATAAATCACTTATCGTCATCTCTATGTCGGCTATATTTGCCGTAGCGTGCAGTAATGAGCCGGAATCCATGACGAAAACGAATAATGCACAAACCATTGCTGCTGACTCTGCAACGCAACTTGATAGTACAGCTTTAGCTTCTCAAGCGGCAAACGAACTATTTGATGCTATTTTTATGGAAGGTGTTAATCGCAATCCTGTCATGCAAACTTATCTAGGTATTAAAACTGATTATGACAAGTGGCAAGATCTCTCAGAAGAAAATAGCACGAAGGAATTAGCTTTTGCTAAAGAGGCCCTGCAACGCATTCAAGTTATCGACATAACAAAAGTTGATAAGCAAACTAAATTGAGCTTCAAATTATTGTCGCAAAAACTCGAGCAACAAATTGCTGATTATCAATGGCGCCATCATAATTACCCAGTTAATCAGATGTTTGGTGTTCACTCTAGCATCCCCGCATTATTAATTAATCAACATAGTATTAAAGAGGTAAAACAAGCACATGATTATATCGCGCGCGTAAAAAATTCAAAACTATTGCTTGAACAACTTATTCAGCAGCTCAAGATCAGAGCAGATAAAGGTATTATTGCGCCAAAATTTGTATTTGCACATGTTATTCGTGACTCGAAAAACCTCACCGTAGGTGTACCTTTTGATGAAGGTACTGATAGCACTTTATACGCAGATTTTAATAAAAAAATAGCAACATTAGACATTTCTGATGTACAAAAGCAAGCTTTAACGGCTGAGTTAACATCAGCATTAACCCACGAGTTTAAAGCCGGTTACCAACAATTGGTCAGCTATTTAACTGAGCTTGAGAAAAAAGCCGACAATACCGATGGCGCTTGGAAACTTCCACAAGGTGATAAGTTTTATAACAATGCCTTAAACCGAACCACCACCACAGATTTAACCGCTGATGAAATTCACCAAATTGGTTTAGATGAAGTTAAGCGTATTCATGATGAAATGCGTGTCATCATGAATAAAGTCGGCTTTAAAGGTAACTTAACTGATTTTTTCGCATTTATGCGTCATGACCCACAGTTTTACTATGCGGGTGATGATGCCGGTCGTCAACGCTACTTAACTGAAGCCACTGACTTAATTAATACCATGAAAGGTGAATTAGACCAGCTCTTTATCACTAAGCCTAAAGCTGATTTAAAAGTTAAAAAAGTTGAAGCCTTTAGAGAAAAGTCAGCAGGTAAAGCCTTTTATCAGCAGCCAGCACCTGATGGCTCTCGCCCGGGTATCTACTATGCGAACCTTTATGACATGGAAGCCATGCCAACCTACCAAATGGAGGCCTTAGCTTATCATGAAGGTATTCCAGGTCATCATATGCAAATCGCGTTAAAACAAGAATTAGAAAGTATTCCAAAGTTTAGGAAATTCGGTGGTTACACCGCTTACAGTGAAGGCTGGGGTTTGTACTCAGAAATGATCCCAAAAGAAATCGGCTTTTACCAAGACCCTTACTCTGATTTTGGTCGCTTAGCGATGGAATTGTGGCGCGCTTGTCGCTTAGTGGTTGATACGGGTATCCATAATAAAAAATGGACACGTGCACAAGGTTTAGCCTATTACGTCGATAATACGCCAAATGCAGAGTCTGATGCAGTGAAAATGGTTGAACGTCATGTGGTTATGCCATCACAAGCAACCGCTTATAAAATAGGCATGCTAAAGATTGTTCAGTTACGCGCTAAAGCAAAACAACAACTTGGTGATAAATTTGATATCCGTGAATTTCACGATGTTGTACTTACCAATGGTGCGGTACCACTTAACGTATTAGAAGATATGGTGAATGACTATATTGCTAAAAATCGTTAATAGCTTGATACGTTAACGTTGCAAGTCAGATGAGAACAAAGCGCGACGTTAACACTTAACGCAAGAATGCGCTAAGTGCAGCCAGCGCTCTTTAAAACGCCAAAGCTAATGTCTTTGGCGTTTTTATATTTTTAATACTTTTTTGCTTATGACACTTCAAACTGTAAAATTGTGCTGAAAGTCACATCTTAAAATAAGCTCACGCATTACCCTACTTTACGCTGCTTTAGCGTGACTTTACCGCCCCACTGATAAAGTGCTAAGCCGCACATCACTAACAAAGCCCCTAGCAACAAATGCAAACTAACTGGCTCATTATTTAACATCGCACCTAGATATAAGGCAAAAACAGGCGTCATCATGGTAATAAGTGCCACAGTGCTCGCTCTTAATTTTTGTAAAATAAAAAAATAAGCCAGAAAACCAACCAAAGAGCCAAAAATACCGAGGTATAAAATAGCTAAAATTGAACGCGTTTGCCACTGCTGATAAGGTAATGTGCCATCAACAAAGAACCAAGCGAGGGCAAATAATGGCACGCTAAACGTTAACGCGCCAATCGTTGTCGCCAATGGGTGAATGTCAATTTCAACACTCTTAACCATTACTCCGCTGAGGCTAAAGAAAAACACCCCCAATAGAATAAGACCAATACCGACAATACTATCTTCACTCAATGAAATGCTATCAAAACAAACCACAGATAAACCGACTAGCGCCACCGTTAAAGCCAATATTTTTATTTTACTGAATTTAGGCTCAGCAAGAATTTTTTGCGCGAGTAATCCAGAAAGTATCGGTGATAAACCAAAGATCAACGACATCAAACCAGAAGATAAATATTGTGCTGAAAGATAAGAGAACAGCATGCCACCAAAAACACCAATGCACGAATAACTGTATATTTTCAGCGCTTGTCCCGAGAAAGGTAGCTTAATCTTAGCAAATTTCATGATGATCACACCCGGCACAATAGCGATGATCATACGCATTAAAACCGCTAATGTCGGATGCACCGTTTCACTACTCCAAACAATACCGAGTGGTGTTGTTGACCAAATAATTACGACAGCTAAATATGCCACTGAAATAGGCAAAAACATTCCCCTTGGATTAAAAATTAAATAACTTAAAAACTGAAATAATTTGCGTATAATTTAAATAAACATTAGCGAATAACCAAAAGACAATATAATGGAATTAAAAATAATCCCCGTTGTACAAGTGCTGATTGCCATTGCATTGATGACTTTACTGAGCATTTATTTTCCGACGCTAAACTATAGCGCAACCTATAGTGATTATTTAGCGATACTTTTACTATTCATTGCTTTATTGCTTGGATTTTTCGCTATTTATAGCTTTCGCAAGCATAAAACTACGGTTAACCCCAGCAAGCCTGAAACATCATCACAGGTAGTTAACAGCGGTATTTATCAATACTCACGTAACCCGATGTATTTAGCCATGCTTTTAGGCTTACTTGCCTATGCTTGTTACTTAGCAAATCCATTAACCTTGGGGATATGCGCACTATTTATCTTCTACATCAGTAAATATCAAATCACCCCAGAAGAGCGCATACTCACGGAGCTATTTGGCAGTGAATATAGCAACTATAGCCTTAAAGTTCGACGTTGGTTATAACCTTAGTAACTTATTCAAGGCCAAATAAAAAGCACTTACCAGCTTGAACTGTAAGTGCTTTTTATTTATTTTTGCAAAAGTTTATACTAAAAGTGACTTGCTAAAAGCTTTTAGTGACAAGCTTGATGGTTTACAAGCTAGGCTTTCTTTAAATAAGCAGCCACTAAAACAATACGGGTACCGTTAACTTTACCTTCGATATGCTCAGGATTGTCCGTCAAGCTAATGCCGCGCACCATAGTCCCTTGCTTAGCGGTAAAGTTTGCACCTTTAACTTTTAAATCTTTAATTAAAGTTACGTTGTCACCGTCTTGCAGCTCAGCACCGTTGCTGTCTCGTGTTGGACCTTCTCGCTCTGCTGCTGCAATGCCCTGCTCTGCCCAGGTTTTAACATCATCTTCTAAGTAGATCATAGCTAACGCATCTTGTGCCCAGCTTTCCGCTGACAATTTATGCAACATACGATATGCCATCACTTGAACTGCTGGCTCTTGATTCCACATAGCATCGCTTAAACAACGCAAATGGTTAACATCAAGTGCAACAGTGCCTTCAACTTGAGCTAAACAAGTATCACATAAATAAATACTTTGCTGCGCACTCAAGTCACTCGTTGGTGGCACTGGGTGTACGGTTAAATTATCAGTTGATGTACAAAATTCACAACTTGAGTTGCTACGTTGTTTTAATGCTTGTTCTGTTACCATAATAAAATACCCACAAAATTTTTGGCGCTATTATGCTCCTAATTTACCGATTTAAAAAGTGGTGATCGGCACTAAAAAGAAATAACGGCAATTTTTATTGCTAACAAAGGGAGATTTAGGCAATTTTTATAAAATCAGGCGGAGTACTTTGCCAGTTCATCACGAACCAGCAAAGCGATTGGACAGTTTTTAATCTATATTTTTTGTCGCATGGTGTGAGGCTGCTGCCGTAAAAACCACATCGGTTGAGCTATTAAGTGCAGTTTCTGCTGAGTCCTGAATTACGCCAATAATAAAACCAATAGCAACGACTTGCATGGCAATATCAGTATTAATACCAAATAAGCCACAGGCGAGTGGAATTAGTAATAATGAGCCACCAGCAACGCCAGAAGCGCCGCAAGCCGATACCGCAGCAACAATACTTAATAGAATAGCGGTGGCAAAATCGACTTCAATATTTAAGGTGTTGGCTGCCGCTAATGTTAGCACTGTGATAGTAATAGCCGCACCAGCCATGTTAATAGTAGCGCCTAAGGGAATCGAAACAGAATAAGTATCTTCGTGTAAATCAAGTTTTTCACACAATTCCATATTTACCGGAATATTGGCCGCAGAACTACGGGTGAAAAACGCGGTAATGCCCGATTCTTTTAAACAGGTCAGTACTAAAGGATATGGGTTTTTACGCATAATAAAGTAAACAATTAACGGGTTAACCACTAAAGCAATAATCAACATGGCTCCTAAAAGTACCAGTACTAAATGACTAAACTCACCTAGTGTATCAAAACCTGTGGTTGCTACGGTATTAGCAACTAAGCCCATAATACCTAAAGGCGCGAAACGAATAACTAACTTCACCACACTGGAAATCGCTTCGGCAAAATCATGCACCATCACTTTGCTGGTATCACTAGCTTTTTTCAATGCAAAACCTAATCCTAAACCCCAAGCTAAAATACCGATAAAGTTACCGGTAATAACAGCGTTAAAAGGGTTATCAACAATTTTGAACGCTAAGGTTGTTAATACTTCAGCTAGGCCTTGTGGCGGGTTAGCACTAGCGCCAGCAATATCCAGAGTTAGTTGCACAGGGAACAAAAAGCTCAATCCTACCGCCACTAATGCAGCACTGATGGTACCCACTAAATAAAGCCCAATAATAGGGGTTAAATTGGCATCGCTGTTCGCTTTTTGATTTGCGATGGACGAAGCAACCAACACTAAGACCAAAATAGGCGCAACAGCTTTCAATGCATTAACAAATAAGCTCCCTAGTATAGAAAATGACTTGGCAATATCAGGAGAAATAATCGCTAAACCTATGCCTAAAACAATGGCAATAATGATTTGATTCACAATATTAATCGATTTTAGCTTATTAAAAATTGACGGTTTTTCTAAAGCAGTATTTTCTGTTGTCATAGTTTTTCTTATTTGAGTTGTTGTTTTTATCATTACGCTAACGTGTCAGGAAATTTTTTACCACTTATTTACCGACACTGTCTGGTTTATTTGTTATCGGGTTACTTTAAAAAGACAGCTCACTTTGCCATGATATAAAATAATCGTTATCTGCATTATCAGCCAAATAGCCCTGACAAACAAAGTGCCCTACTACGGCAACTAATTCATCATCATAAAATATGAAAGGTAGTCTTTTTCTTTGCCATGGTGGTATAGCAAGCTCTTGTAAAACCTTTTTTAATGAGCGTGAGTGTTGGCGATATTCAGGTAAGCATGTCGGGTTATTATGGCCGAAGCGAATCGTCACTAATTGCCTAACGTTAGGTTGCTTGATAGCTGTTTGCCAAGTAGTGTCAGTGTTACTAGTATTTGAGTTTGTCGATATACTCACGGCTCCTAATTGATCAGGAAGTGCAACACTCACTGATGGCTCAGTCGCTAAGGTATCTACATCAATGGTATGCTGCCATGACGAAATATCTTGATAAATATGAGTCAAATACAGCTCATGCTGAAACCTTCTTAAACAACAATTAGCGAGTTGAATAACCGGCGATTTATCATTATTGGCATTAAGCTGCTGACATATT
The DNA here is from genome assembly GCF_024585285.1 of Colwellia sp. M166. Lineage (NCBI taxonomy): Bacteria > Pseudomonadati > Pseudomonadota > Gammaproteobacteria > Alteromonadales > Colwelliaceae > Colwellia > Colwellia sp. M166. The sequence continues at coordinate 140,899 of NZ_CP040755.1, read as the reverse complement.
TGTGCCAATTGCTGCCCTGTGGGCATTAACAGCTGATGATTCGCTAAAAAATGGCGTAAAAGATTTTTCAGTCGAGCTTCGCTAAGGCTATTAAGCTTAACAATCGATAGTTTGTCTGGCGCTGTCTGGCATACTGTTAAATCCTGCTCTGCCAATTCATTCAGTAACTGTTGCGCTTCAAAACAATGCCGAGCACTGCGTGCAATGGTTTTATTGATACTTGGCCAACGCTCAGATAATGCGGGGATAATTTGATGACGTAAAAAGTTACGATCGTAGTGTTCGTCAGTATTAGACTCATCTTCAATCCAACTCAGCTCATGTTGTTGTGCGTAAGAAAGGATTTCGTCACGTGACACAGATAACAAGGGACGCAGTAAATTATGCTGCGCTAACACTGAATTTTCAGGCATTGCTGATAAGCCTTTTAGACCAGAGCCGCGCTTTAATGCTAATAAAAAAGTTTCTGTTTGGTCATTAAGATGATGGCCGGTAACAATAAACGCCGGCTCAATACTTGCCTGTATTAGCACTTGATAACGGGCATCGCGCGCTATCGCTTCTAAGCTTTGTTGCGGTTGTTTTTTTAGCTGTAATTTGCGAGTAATTAACGGTAAAGAATACCGATCACATTGTTGTTGCGCAAAGGCTTGCCATGAATCGGCATTTGGACTTAAACCATGGTTGACATGGCAGACAACAATGTTATTTGATAACTGTTCTCGCTGTTTTAGTGTTGCTAGTGCAACGAGCAACACTTGTGAATCAACACCACCGCTATAAGCTATAATAATTTTTTTCTCTGGCGCGCTGTTAAAGCACTTTACCAGAGCTGATTCAATAGTATTCACAGAGTTTAAAAATATCGCCAAAGAGTGTTATTAAGCAAAGCTATAAGAAGCCAAAAGTAAAAAACGACCTTAATAGGTCGCTTAATATAAAATTAACAATAACCGAATGACATTAATTTATCATAGCGGCTTTCAATTAACTCTTCACTTGAAAGCTTATCAAGTTCAGCAAGATCAGATTTTAAGGCTTGCTTAAGATATGCCGCCATTTGATCCATATCGCGATGCGCGCCACCTAAAGGCTCTTCAATCACACTATCAATAAGACCGAGTTCTTTAATACGTTTGGCGGTAATACCCATAGCTTCAGCTGCTGTTGGTGCTTTTTCGGCAGTTTTCCATAAAATAGAGGCACAACCTTCAGGGGAGATCACTGAATAAGTAGAATATTCAAGCATATTGACTTTGTCACCAACACCAATAGCTAAAGCGCCACCAGAGCCACCCTCACCAATAACAGTACAAATAATCGGCACATTCAAACGTGACATGACTTTTAAGTTCATGGCAATCGCTTCACTTTGACCACGCTCTTCAGCACCAATACCAGGATAGGCTCCAGGCGTGTCGATGAAAGTAATAATTGGCATTTTAAAACGCTCTGCCATTTTCATTAGGCGTAGAGCTTTACGATAGCCCTCAGGACGAGGCATACCAAAGTTGCGCTTAACCTTTTCATTAGTAGAACGACCTTTTTGATGACCTATAATCATCACAGGACGACCATCTAAACGTGCTGTACCGCCAACAATTGCTCTATCATCAGCATAAGCTCTATCACCTGCCAATTCATCGAATTCAGTAAAAATACGAGGCAAATAATCTAACGTGTATGGACGCTGAGGATGACGGGCAACACGCGCAGTTTGCCATGGATCTAAGCCAGAGAAAATCTTTTTAGTTAGCTCATTATTTTTCTCTCGTAACTGAGAAATTTGCTCTTCTAAATCAAGATCTAGTTCTTGGCCATTGTTGACCAATTGTAATTCTTCAATTTTCGCTTCAAGTTCCGCAATTGGAAGCTCAAAATCTAAAAAATTTAATGACATATGATTACTCTTACCTATGTTGTCTCTGAATAACGTTATTAATAAACGCTACCTATTTAAATTTTAACTCGACTTGCTCTTCACCCAACAGGGTTTTCAAATCGTATAATAGCTGGTCGCTTGGCGATACACGCCACTGTACCCCTAACTCTAGCATACCTTGCGCCTCATCTCTTTGATAAAAAACGCGAACGGGGCAAATCCCTTCTTTATAAGGTGTTAACACCTCCGTAAATCGTTCGATAAAACGCCCCGAAAGCTGATTTTTATCAATTTGCAAATCCAATGATGCGACATAATTTTCGCGAGCATCAGCAATGGTCATAATATCTCGGGCAGTCATTGTAATACCACCAGAGTAATCATCAAAGCTGACCTGTCCGCTACAGACCAAAATAGCATCAGAAATCAGCAATTCTGCAAATCTATCATAGTCATCTGGGAATAATCGTATATCCATTCGAGCACTTTTATCATCAAGTGTCACTAACGCCCAACGACGACCACGTTTATTCACTAACACCCGCACAGCTAAGACTAAGCCCACAGCTACGGTAGTTTTATCTTTATTTGTCGGCTGTAAACTTCCTAAACGCCCTGTTGCATAGCGCCTAATTTCACTTAAATAGCGGTTAATTGGATGACCGGTTAAATATAATCCTAAAGTTTCTTTTTCACCATCAAGCCATTTGGGCTCTGGCCACATAGGGACATCTTTAAAGGCTTGGCGGTTATCTTCAGGCTCTTCATTGATCAAACCAAATAAATCATTTTGCCCAATCGCTTGTGCTTTGGCATGTTGCTCGGCCGCTTTTAATGCTTCAGGCAAGGATTCAAATAATGCGGCACGATGAGGACCTGCTGCCGTTTTCGGGCCAAGTGCATCCATAGCGCCGGCTTTAATGAGTTTTTCTAGAACACGTTTATTGGTTTTCTTGGTATCGACACGGGCACAAAAATCAAATAAATCAACAAATTCACCATCACTTTCACGAGCAGCAATAATGGCTTCTATCGGCCCTTCGCCGACACCTTTTATTGCACCGATACCATAAATGATTTGATCTTGTTCATTGACGGTGAACTTATACTGCCCCCTGTTAACGTCAGGCGGTAGTAAATCCAAGCCCATATTTTCACATTCATCAACTAAGGTAACAATTTTATCTGTATTATCCATATCAGCCGACATAACCGCCGCCATAAATGGCGCAGGAAAATGTGTTTTCATCCATAACGTCTGATAAGACACCAAGGCATAAGCGGCAGAATGAGATTTGTTAAAACCGTAGCCAGCAAACTTTTCAACCAAGTCGAATATTTTTATTGCTAACTCGCCGTCTACACCGCGCGCAATAGCACCCGCTTCGAAACCAGCTCGTTGTTTTGCCATTTCTTCTGGCTTTTTCTTACCCATAGCACGACGCAACATATCAGCGCCACCAAGCGAGTAACCCGCTAAAACCTGTGCTATTTGCATGACCTGTTCTTGATATAAAATAATACCGTAAGTCGGTTCAAGAATAGGTTTTAAGTCAAGGTGCTGCCAAGTTTCATCCGGATAACTAATCGCTTCGCGTCCATGCTTACGCTCGATAAAGTTGTCTACCATGCCTGATTGCAGAGGCCCAGGTCTAAACAGTGCTACAAGAGCGATAATATCTTCAAAACAATCGGGTTTAAGTTTTGCGATGAGTGATTTCATACCACTAGATTCAAGTTGGAAAACCGCGGTGGTTTCCGATTTGAGTAAAACTTTAAAACTGGCTTTATCTTCGAGATCGATAGTCGCAATATCAATTGGCGCTTTACCTTCTCTTAATAATTTCACATCAGCCATTTCAATAGCCCACTGCAAAATAGTTAAGGTCCGTAACCCCAAGAAATCGAATTTAACTAAGCCCGCATCTTCAACATCATTTTTATCAAACTGAGTAACCGGATTTTTACCTTCTTCGTCACAGTAAAGCGGTGCGAAATCAGTAATAGTTGTAGGAGAAATAACAACACCACCGGCATGTTTACCAGCGTTTCGTGTTGTACCCTCTAATATGCGACACATATCAATCAGGTCTCTTACATCACTGTCTTGGGCGTATACTTCCGGTAATTTCGGCTCTTCTTCAAACGCTTTGGCTAAGGTCATCCCCGGTGTTGGCGGAATGAGTTTTGATATCCGATCAACAAAACCATAAGGATGCCCTAACACACGTCCCACATCACGAATTACCGCTTTAGCAGCCATAGTACCAAAGGTAATAATTTGTGATACTGCGTCACGACCATAAAGTTCAGCCACGTGATCGATCACCTCATCACGACGGTCCATACAAAAGTCGATATCAAAATCTGGCATCGAAACACGTTCAGGGTTAAGAAAGCGTTCAAACAGTAGATCATATTCTAGCGGGTCAAGGTCGGTTATTTTTTGTGCATACGCGACTAATGAACCGGCTCCTGAACCACGACCTGGCCCAACAGGTATATTGTTATCCTTACTCCACTGAATAAATTCCATTACAATCAAGAAGTAACCAGGAAACCCCATATTGTTAACCACTTTTAACTCGATGGCTAAACGTTCATCATACGGTTTACGTTTCTCGGCAAAATCAGGCGCATCTTTATCAAACAAAAATTCTAACCTTTCTTCTAAACCTTCTTCAGAAACTTTAACTAAATAGTCCTCAATCGATAAGCCTTCAGTTGGAAAGTCAGGCAAAACATATTCACCTAAACGTACAGTAACATTACAACGTTTGGCAATTTCTACTGAGTTAGCTAGTGCTTCTGGAATATCAGCAAAAAGTGCCAACATTTCTTCTTCACTTCGTAGGTATTGCTCTTTAGAGTATTTTTTCGGACGACGTTTGTCATCTAAGGTAAAGCCGTCATGAATCGCGACACGTATTTCATGGGCATCAAAGTCATCAGGACTTAAAAACATTACCTCATTGGTAGCAACAACCGGCAAATTGTGACGAGATGCTAGCTCAAGCGCTAGATGAATATAATTTTCTTCATCATTACGTCCTGTTCTGATCAGCTCTAGATAATAACAATGAGGAAAATATTGTTGATAAAACGCCAGCATTTCATCAACAAACTCACTATTACCCTTTAATAGCGCTTTACCGACATCGCCTTCTCGGCCACCGGAAAGTAGAATTAAACCTTCGGCTCGTTCAATTAACCAGTCTCGGTCTAATACGGCTTTACCTTGAATATGACCACGTAAATAAGCTTTGGAGATCAATTCAGTTAAATTTTTATAACCAACATTGTTAGTGGTTAAAACCACTAAACGTGATAATTCATTTTCTAACGCGGCACTTTTTACCCAAAAATCACAACCAATGATGGGTTTCAGACCTGCACCATGCGCAGCATGATAATATTTCACTAAACCACATAAGTTAGTTTGGTCAGTTAGCGCCATCGCTGGCATATTTAATTCTGCTGCACGCGCAACTATTGGCTTAACTTTTTTTAAGCCATCAGACATAGAATAATCACTATGTATTCTTAGATGTATAAACTTAGGATCACTACCCGTAGTAGCTAATTGACAAGATTCAGTAGTAGAAATTGGGAACTCAGATTCAGACATCTAGTGCTCTAATTGTTTTTATTATGCGTTGCTGCATTAGCGAGTACATTGGCCACCGGCTTAAAACTTCTTCGATAGCAGTCGATTACACCGTATTCTATGATTTTTTCTAAATGTAATTTAGTGGGATAACCCTTATGTTGCGCGAAACCATAATAAGGGTATAACTTATCTAAGGCGATCATTTCATCGTCTCTGACCACTTTAGCCAAAATAGAGGCAGCACTAATTTCAGCAACACGGGCATCACCTTTAACAACGCTTTGGCAAGCAATAACACCATCGTCATGAGCAAATGTTGGACAACGATTACCGTCGACTAATACGTGATCAGGAAGTACGGCCAAACCTTGCACTGCTCGCTGCATAGCAAGCATGGTAGCGTGGAGAATGTTTAGGGTATCTATTTCTTCAGGTGATGCACGACCTATTGACCAAGCAATGGCCCGTTGTTTAATTTCTATCGACAATAGTTGTCTTTTTTTATCCGAAAGCTTTTTTGAGTCCATTAAGCCTTCAATTGGATTCTCAGGGTCTAAAATAACAGCAGCTGTTACAACATCCCCCACTAAAGGGCCACGCCCTACTTCGTCGACACCTGCGATGCAATAGGCGATAGGATATTCAAAAGGTTCAAACGTTTTTTTAACAGCTGGCATAATTACTCAGGTTCAAAATTATAATAAGTCGATAACAGCTTTGGCGGCTTGTTCGCTGGCATTTTGTTTCAGCATTAAGTGAATATCTGTATAAGCTTGATTCAACGCAGATTGATCTTCAAACAACCGCTCTTCAACTAACGGTAAAATGTTGTCAACCGTCACTTTGCCTTGCAGCAATTCTGGCACCAAACTTTTATTGGCCAACAGGTTCGGTAATGAAAACCACTTCAGCTTCACAAAACCTTTAAACATATGATAAGTTAATGGATTAAACTTATAACAAATCACCATAGGACGCTTTATTAAGGCCGCCTCTAAGGTTACTGTCCCTGATGCCGTTAATAAACAATCACTGGCCGCCATAACTTGCTGAGTTTTACCGACAATTATGATAATTGGTAATTCAGGTGCTATTTTTTCATGCAGTTGGCGAAATTGCTCTGCTCTCTTCTCACTGACCATAGGAACAACAAATTTTAGCTCCGCAGATTTAGCCTGCTTGCTCGCTAATAGTTTTATTGCTGTTTGTAGAAAAGGCGCAACTAATCTCGACAATTCACCGCCTCGACTGCCAGGCATCAGTGCCAGTATTTTCGCAGATTCAGATAACCCAAGGGCTTTTCGCGCAAGTAATTTATCAGAAATTAACGGTATATCGTCAGCAAGCGAGTGCCCAACGAAGGTACAAGGTATTTGATGTTTATCGTAAAACGCTTTTTCAAAAGGCAATAATGACAGCACCATATTGGTGGCTTTGGCTATTTTAAAGATCCTTTTTTCACGCCATGCCCAAACAGACGGACTAACATAGTGCACGGTTTTTATTCCTTGAACTTTTAAGGTTCCTTCCAAAGTAATATTAAAATCAGGTGCATCAATGCCAATAAAAACATTCGGTTCATTGGCAATAAAATATTCACCTAAAGATTTTCTAATATGCAATAAGCGCCTTAGCCTGCCAAGCACTTCAAATACGCCCATTACGGATAGCTCTTCCATGTCAAATAGACTATCAAAGCCTAGTGCGAGCATTTTAGGACCACCAATACCGACAAACTTTGCCTTGGGGTAATGCTGTTGGAGCTGTTGCATTAAACCAGCGCCTAAGGTGTCACCTGAATGCTCGCCAACAACAATAGCGAACGTAACTGTTGAATTATTCATATTTTGACTAGTCGTAAATTATTGGCTGCTAAAGCCTTTGGGGTTGCTTTGCTCACAGGATAACTAACGGATAATGCCACGACTAGAGTTTTTAATAAAATCGCTAAACATAGCTAACTCAACCATATCACCATCCAAATCGGCAATTTTATTTACTGCTTCATCAACCGTTAGACCTTGGCGATAAATGGCTTTATAAGCGCGTTTGATATTCAAAATAACATCTTTATCAAAACCGCGACGCTTTAAGCCTTCACTATTCAAACCAAAGGGTTTTGCCGGTTGACCTGATGCCATAACATAAGGAGGAATATCTTTAAGAATTAATGAATTGGCACCAACAAAACAATGATCGCCAATATGACAAAATTGATGTACACCTGTCATACCACCAATAATAGCGTGGTCACCAACATGCACATGACCGGCAATTGAAGCGCCATTGGCCATAATACAGTGACTACCCACCATACAATCATGCGCAATATGGGTATAAGCCATAAATAAATTATTGCTACCAATTTGCGTTAAACTATTATCTTGGACAGTACCACGGTGAACAGTGCAATATTCACGGAAAGTATTATTATCTCCGATCACCAATTCTGTTGGCTCGCCAGCATACTTCAAATCTTGGCAATCTTCACCAATCGAAGCAAACTGAAAAATACGATTGCCTTTGCCTAGCGTCGTCGGTCCATTAATTACCACATGTGAGCTAATATGACAATCATCACCAATAACTACATTGGCTGCTATATAGGTCCAAGGGCCTATTTTGACATTTTTACCGATAACCGCACCATCTTCAATAATCGCTTGCGGATGGATTAATGATGTTGAATTATCCATATTAAATTACTCTTCTTGCGCACATCAAATCGGCTGAGCAAACTACTTTGCCATCAACTTTCGCTTCACCGTAAAATTTCCACATACCACGGCGTTCTTTAATAAACTCTAAATGCAAATGCATAGTATCACCAGGGTGAACAGGCTTTTTAAATTTTGCTTTATCAATTGAAGCAAATAAAAACAATTCGCCATCACTTTGATCTTCCACTGATTTGAAACCCAGTATCCCGCTTGCTTGGGCAAGCGCTTCGAGAATTAGTACACCAGGAAAAATAGAATAACCCGGAAAATGGCCCATAAATGCAGGTTCATTAACCGTGACATTTTTTATCGCATGGATTGATTTTCCTGGCGTATAATCAAGTACTCTATCGACTAATAAAAACGGGTAACGATGTGGAATAAGTGATTTAATTTCTTCGATATCAATAATTTTATTTTGCGAATCCAAAATTTTTCCTCTTTTTACTTAACTATGGCGTGAGCTAGCGCTAGCTTTTTAAAGCGTCTATGTCTTTTTCTACGGTCATTAATCGTTTAGTTAACGATTCAAGCTTTTTAATTCTAGCATTGTTTTTATGCCATTCTTTATTTGGCTGACATGGCATACCTGATGAGTATACACCGGACTCAGATATCGCTTTTGTTACCATGGTCATACCGGTAAATACACAGCCATCAGTAATGTTAATATGACCATTTATACCAACTAAACCCGCAATCACACAGTTTTTACCAATTTCAGTACTACCAGCAATGACACTGCATGCTGCAATAGCTGTATTCTCGCCGATCACAACATTATGAGCAATCTGTATTTGGTTATCTAAAATAACACCATTCTTAATGATAGTGTTACCTAATGCACCTCGGTCAATGGTAGTACTTGCGCCTATTTCGACATTATCGCCAATAATCACTGTGCCTAATTGTGGTATTTTAACCCAACTACCTTTATTGTTTGCGTAGCCAAAGCCATCTGCACCGATAACCGTATTGGCATGAACTAGACATTGTTCGCCAATAACTACACCATGATAAATACTGACATTGGACCACAAGCTAGAGTGAGCACCAATTTGGGCTGCGATACCTATAAAACTGCCAGCTCCGATACTAACACCATCAGCAAGATTAACGCCGGTTTCAATAACAGCATTAGCACCTATTGTCACGCCCTTACCGAGAGTAACACCATCCGCTATAACGGCACTAGGGTGTATACTATTGGCTGGATTAGGTGTGGTATCAAGTAACTGCGCAACCAAGGCATAACCCATATAAGGATTATCCATCACCAAGGCATTGGTTTGACATAAATTTGTTTGAGCTTTTGTGATAATAACAGCGCTCGCTTGGGTAGTCGCTAATTGAGCACTGTATTTGCTATTGGCTAAAAAGGCGATTTGTCCTGAGGTTGCAGAAGTTAGGGTGGCAATACTGGATATCTCACATTGCTCATCTCCTATAACAGCCGCGCCTATTTTTTTTGCAATGTCTGCAAGGATATAACTCATAAGTATAAACTTCTTTTAATGGTATCTAATTACTGTAAGCATAGATTTAAAGAAAAGTGTTAGCCATTTAAGGGCTAAACGCAATATTCCGAATCAGTTGATTCGGAATATTAAAATAGACGAGAAAGCAAAGAGTAAAAGCTTCGATGACTTTTACTTTCTCTGCCTAAAACAAATTATTATTTCAACTTGCTAACTTGTTTAACCACTTCTTCTGTGATCACACTGTCTGGCTTTGAATAAACAACTGCACTTTGCTCAAGCACTAAATCATAATCACCCTTCGTTGCAATATTATCTATTGCTTGACGAACTAATGCGATAATTTTGTTAGTTTCTTCATTTTTTCTAGTACCAGTGCTCTGCTGAAAGGCTTTACCTTTCATTTGGTAATCGTGAAAAAGCGTTTCAATTTTAGCTTCTAAATCTCCAACTTCTTTGGCACTCATCAAAGAACCGTCGCGCTTGCGCTTTTCTTGAAGATATTTAATATCTTGCTCAAGTTGTGCAAGTACAGCTTTCTCATCTTTGAACTCTTCTTCCAAGCTTTTCATGATAGTTGCAGTTTGTGGAATTTTACCCATGACTTCTTGAAAATTCACCACGCCAATTTTTTGATCTGCGGCTAATGCTGAGTTCGCTAATAAAAAGCTTGATGCTGCAGTGGCAATCACAATAGATTTAATCAATTTTTTCAATTTTTACTCCTAAAATATTTTACAATATTTTTCATCTTTATTTGTTATGCGGTAGTTATACCGTCTCAAGTAATTTCGTTCAAGCCTATTTATCTAAAGAGCGTAGAATTATATCGCTTCTAACGCCCGATTTACTGTAGATTAGAAAGTTTGACCAATATTAAAGCTGAAGAATTCAGTATCATCACCCTCTTCTTCTTTCAGGGTTTTGGCAAAACTAAAGACCATGGGGCCCATTGGAGATAACCACTGTAGTGATAATCCGGCAGAGGCTCTAAAACGTCCAATATCAGAATAATCTGCAAGTTTTGCTAACTCGATATCTGCTAACGTATCATAATCATCGAGATTAAACTCTGTATCCCAAACATTACCGGCATCAATAAAGAAGCTAGTGCGGACACTATTACTATAGCCCTCATCTAAAAATGGTGTGGGTACAATAAGCTCAAGTCCAGCAAGCGCAATAGCATTACCACCAACAGAGCGCTGAGAGGTCTGAATAAAATCATGATCCGTGCCTAAGCAACACCCTGAACCCGTATCTACAGAATCAGGCGTACCTGGAATAGATGTTGGCCTGCGATATATAGCTCGAGGCCCGACAGTATTAGACTCAAAGCCACGTAATGTGCCAGAGCCACCGGCTCTGAAGTTCTCCCAAAACGGTAAAATTTGATCATTACCTTCTGTAGAGCCATAACCATTACCATAACCTAGCTGAAATTTAGCTAAAACAGTCCAGCTTTGATCACGTGTTATCGGAAAATACCATTTAGTATCTAAATTAATCTTAAAATAATTAACATCTGAATTCGGCGTGGTCATTTTATATGACAAGGTTTGCTGTGAACCATCACTAGGGAAGGTGCCGCGATTCAACGTAGATCGTGATAATGATACATTCATATCAAAGTTTTCAAAATTCAAGCCGCCATCTGGATCATCTGGGTCTGAATATAATTCATAAAACTTTTGAATTTGTTCATAAGTTTCTAAACGTGTAATACCATTATTTTTATAACCTAAACCAAAGCTCAAACGGACATACTCATTGATAGGAAAACCTAAAGTCATACCCACGCCGTAAGTCTTATTGTTGTACTCAACTAAGTTAGCATTACCCGCGTCGAACTCTTGATAGAAAATATTGCCACCAAGTGAAACACCATCAACAGTAAAGTATGGGTCGGTATAAGAAACGTTAGCACTTCTAGAGTAACTAGAGGTATTAATACTAAAACCTAAACGATTACCGGTACCTAAAAAGTTATTTTGTTGTATACCCGCATTTAAACTTAACTGGGTTGTAGAGCCATAACCAATACCGGCTGTAAATGAACCTGATGGCTGCTCTTTTACTTCAAAATCAATATTAACTAGGTCATCTTCACCTGGCAACTGATTAGTTTCAAACTCAACCGTTTCCATATAAGGTAAACGCTGTAACCAAGCCTTAGAGCCTTCAACTAAGTCATTTGATAACCATGCGCCTTCCATTTGTCGCATTTCTCGACGTAACACATGTTCAGCAGTAACATGGTTACCTTTAAAGTTAATGCGATTAACATAAACTCGTTTACCCGGATCGATCGAGAGCACCAATTTTACCGTTTTGTTTTCTTCGTCAATTTCAGGAATAGTCACAACTTTTGGATAAGCATAACCATAACGACCTAAAAATTTACTGATTAATTCTTCTGAATAGGTAACAAGCGCGCCGTTGTATAATTCTTCAGTTCTAATTGGCGTAATGGCACGAATAGTTTCTTCAAAACCCGCCATATCGCCAATAAAATCAACACCACTAACAGTATAAACCTCGCCTTCAGTGACATTGAGCGAGATATAAACGGCCTTTTTATCTGGCGTCATTGAAACTTGAGTGGAGTCAACTTTATATTGTAAGTAACCTCGATCAAGGTAATAACTCTTAATGGTTTCCATATCACCTTGCAAAGTTTGCTTTTGATAACGGTCTTGCGCCATGAAATCCCACCAAGGAGAGTCATAAGTCAGCTCTATACGCTCTAAAAGCTCAACATCAGAGAACTTCTCGTTACCAACGATATTAATTTGCTCTATTGCTGCGGCATCACCTTCTTCAAAAGCAAAATCAATATTAACGCGATTACGCGGTAAGTGCGTGACTTTAGCTTTAACATCAGCATTATATTTACCGACACTGTGATAGAAGTCTTCTAAACCGACTTCAATGCCTGAAATAACCGTCATATCGAGCGTTTCGCCAACACGAATATCACTACCATCAAGACTTTCTGTTAATTGTTCGTCTTTTAAATCTTTATTACCATCAAAAGTTATCGCACTAATTGTCGCTCGCTCTCGAACACGGTAAATAACGGTGTTGCCGTCTCTTGACACGACAACATCACTAAAGTGACCAGATTTATAAAGGGCCTTAATTGATTGTGAGATACGAAAGTCGTTTAAGTTATCACCAACATTAAATGGAATATGCGTTAACGCAGCCCCTAAAGCTACACGCTGTAAACCTTTAACTTGAATATTTTCTACTTGAAAATCGTCAGCTGCTTGCACTGATGTTCCCAAACTACCTAATAATACCGCCAGGGCAAGTTTTTTAATAATCATAAAATATTAACTTTATACTTCTTCTAGTTATAATCGCGATAAATCGTTAAATATGGCGATACTCATTAAGCTTAGTAGCGCTATAGTACCAAATTTAAAACCTATTTCTTGTATTTTTTCCGGTACAGGTTTCCCTGTTAAAAGCTCTACGAAATAATAAAATAAGTGTCCTCCGTCTAAAACCGGTAAAGGTAAAAGGTTAATTATGCCAAGGTTAATGCTAATTAGCGCTAAGAAGCCTAAAAAGTATACAAAACCATAGTCGGCACTGCTACCTGCACCTTGCGCAATTGATATAGGACCACTTAAGTTTTTCACTGACACATCACCAGTAATTAGCTTACCTATCATATCGAAACTTAACACCACTAAGTTCCAGGTTTTGCTAGCACTTTGCTCAAGAGCGCTAATAGGGCCATAAACATGTTCAAATAAATATGCCTTAGGATACGGATCTGATATTGGTCGAACGCCTAAATAGCCAATAACCTTACCTTGATATGCTTTTGCTTCAGGTTTAACACTAAGCTCTACTACCTTTCCTTCTCGCAATACAGTTACAGCAACAGTTTTTGCTGGGTATTGTTTAATCAGATCTGAAAACACTTGCCATTGACCGTCAATATTTTTATCTGCAAGCGAAAGTAATTCGTCATTAACTTTTAAACCGGCTTTCTCAGCTGGGCTGCCTTCTGCGACAACAGCTAATTTTGCGTACACATTAGCACGGTATGGCACTAAACCTAAACTGGTAATAGCTGACTCTTTCTCTGGAGCAAAGTCCCAACTTTTCATATCTAAGCGAAAGTCTTGCGTTACTGTTCGATCGGGTGCTTTTATGGTCAAGACAATATCACTATCACCGATAGCGCTGACTAATGCTAAATTAACATCTTGCCAATCAGCGGTTTTTTCTCCTGAAATAGCAACTATTTCACTATTTTTCGGTAATTGGGCTTTTGCGGCAATAGAGTTAACAACCACATCACCAATAATAGGTTTTACACTAGGCACACCAATTAAAAACATTAAATAAAAGGCCACAATTGCAAAAGCGAAATTAGCAAAAGGTCCTGCGGCGATAATCGCAATACGTTGGTAAACTGACTTATTATCAAATGTATAAGCCATTTGCGCAGCACTTACATCATCAACACGACTATCGAGCATTTTCACATAACCACCAAGTGGTATCATTGCGATAACAAACTCAGTGCCATGACGGTCAACCTTTCGCCAAATAGCCTTACCAAAACCAATGGAGAAACGCTGCACTTGCACACCATTTTTGCGTGCCACCCAAAAGTGACCGTATTCATGAACGGTGATCAAAATACCCAATGCAACAACAAAAGACGCGAGGTTCCATACAAAATCTATCATTCTACTCTACTACTCTATAATTGCTTTAGTGCTCGGATTCAGCTATCAAGGATCGTGCAAAAACTCTAACACTTCTGTCTAGAGCAATAACATCTTCTATAGAAGTCACCTTTTCTGAGACAAATTTATTCACGGAAGTTTCATTTATTTTCACAATATCAGTAAATTTAATTTTTTCGCATAAAAAAGCATCAACAGCAATTTCGTTAGCGGCATTTAAAGCGGTGCACGCCCCTTGGCCACTTTTGCAAGCGTCAATAGCTAATTTTAAATTCGGATACTTAGCGAAATCGACAGCTTCAAATTCAAAAGATTTTGCTGAAAAGAAATCAAATGCTGCAACACCCGACTCAATACGTTGTGGAAAACTCAACGCATGTGCTATGGGTGTACGCATATCAGGGTTGCCCATTTGAGCAATGACGGAACCGTCTTTATATTGCACCATAGAGTGAATAGTACTTTGTGGATGCAGCACAACTTGAATATCATCAGGTTCGAGGTTGAACAGCCACTTAGCTTCAATAAACTCTAAACCTTTGTTCATCATCGTCGCTGAATCAACGGATATTTTACGGCCCATATCCCAATTAGGATGAGCACAAGCTTGATCCGGTGTCACCGTGTCAAGATCCGCTTGCTGCCAAGTTCTAAACGGTCCGCCTGAGCCAGTTAATAAGACTTTACTGACCCCTTCATTAGGTAAGTCACAATAGCCCGGCTGTTGCTGCGCACTTAACGGTAAACATTGAAATATGGCATTATGTTCACTATCAATCGGTAATAATTGAGCACCTGAACGTTTCACGGCGGCAATAAAAATAGCGCCCGAAGTGACAAGTGCTTCTTTATTTGCAAGCAGCACTTTTTTACCTGCTTCTACTGCAGCTAATGTCGGCAGTAAACCTGATGCGCCAACAATAGCAGCCATAACAGTATCCGTTGTCGGCTCTTGTGCAATAATGTCAAGAGCACGAGTGCCGGATAACACCTCAATGGTATTCAACTTGGCATCACTAAGTTTTATTTTCAATAATTTGGCATGCTCTTCAGAAACCATCACCACTTTATCAGGATGAAATTCAAGACACTGAGCCAACATAATATCGACGCTAGCATGTGCTGAAAGACTGACAACATTAAACTTTTTAGGATGTAACCGCACAACATCTAAGGTACTTTTACCAATCGAGCCAGTAGAGCCTAAAATACACAATTTTTGCATTTTCTTACCAACCCAAATATGCGTAACATAAAGCATATATCGGTGCGGTCGCTGTTAAACTATCAATACGATCAAGCACGCCACCATGCCCAGGTAATATTGAACCACTATCTTTGACACCGGCTTGACGCTTAAACATGCTTTCATTCAAGTCACCTAACACTGAGATAGTAGTAATTAAAATAGTTACTGGAATAACAATAAGGTATTGCTCATTAGACCAATCAATAAAATAACCGGCAATCGCGACGGTAGCACAAGCAAAAACAACGCCACCTAAAAAGCCCTCTAAGGTTTTTCCTGGACTTACATTGGGTAATAACTTGCGTTTGCCAATAGATTTTCCGACAAAGTATGCGCCAACATCAGCACTCCAAACCATCAAAAAAAGAAACATCAATAATTGCGCGCCATGGTAAGTATCGACTTGATAATCACTGCTTCTAAGTACCATAAAAGCAAGCCATGTTGGGATTAACGTTAACCAGCCAAAAAGTCCACGCACTGAACGGTGGCTTGACCAAAAGGTACTACAACGCGGGTATAAGAAGGTTAAGCCGGCAGATAATAACCACCAAGCAACAGCTAACCACAGCACAAGATTGACTTGTTCCAACAAAACTTTTGGCGCGTGCCACAATTGTTCGATAGGGATCAAAAACCAGATGGTTGCAATTAATATGCTAGTGATACCCACAAAAACTAAACGCCGAGGTTTGCTAGCAAAGCCCATGAGTGGCCCCCACTCCCAAGCACCAATAGCCATAACGACCAACATAACTGCTGCGAAGTTAATGAGAGATAAATAAAAAATCGCCAGAATCGCAGCAGGTGCGAGGATTAATGCCGTCATGATACGTTGTTTTAACAAACGATATTCCTTAATTTATGCGCGGGAATTTAAGCTTTCAATTGAGTTTTTACCACGCTCTGAAAGTTAAATAATCCCTAAGTATTTTTTAGTTCTTATTAGTTACTTGTTCACTCGTTTGGCCAAAACGTCGTTCCCGTTGATCAAACAATGTAATTGCTTTCGTAAACTCTGCTTCATTGAAATCGGGCCAAAGTACTTCAGTAAAGTACAACTCTGCATAAGCTGCTTGCCAGAGCAAAAAGTTACTAATGCGATAATCACCACCGGTTCTAATTAATAGATCTAATTCGGGAAGCTCTGCCAGACTTGTCTGTTCGTGCAATGATGCTTCGGTGATATCATCAGCATTTAATTCTTGGCGTTCAACCTTTCTAGCTAAAACTTTTGCTGCCTGCGCAATGTCCCAACGGCCACCATAGTTAGCGGCTATTGATAACACCATACCCGTATTTTCAGTCGTTAGTGCCTCTGATTCTTTAATCATTTTCTGTAATTTACTCGAAAATTTAGTTAAATCACCGATCACTTGAAATTTAATACTATTTTTATGTAAACGTTTAACCTCTCGGGTTAACACAAACATAAATAAATCCATTAAAACACTAACTTCACTTTCTGGGCGCTGCCAATTTTCACTGCTAAAGGCAAATAAAGTCAAGGCTTTAACACCATGCTTTGCAGCTGTTGCTACGGTAGTTCTTACTGACTCAACGCCAGATTTATGCCCTGCTACCCGTTTTTTACCTCGAAGCTGCGCCCAACGACCATTGCCATCCATAATAATGGCAACATGTTGAGGTATTTTTACCTCTGTGGTTAGCAATTGCTTAAGTTGATTTTCTGTATTACTCACATATTCTCCATCGTAAGCTTAACTCTATATGCTGAATAATTTACGGGTAAATGCAAAAACGCCGTAGGCATTATCTACGGCGTCATGGATTAAGCAATGAAAACTTTAAATTTCCATTAATTCCTTTTCCTTAACGGATAAAACATCATCAACTTGTTTAATAAATGTATCCGTTATTTTTTGTACTTCATCTTCCGCTTGGTGCATTTCATCATCACTAATATCTTTTTCTTTATTTAGTGATTTAATATCAGTATTTGCATCACGACGAATATTGCGAATAGCAACTTTACCACCTTCAGCTTCACCGCGTACAACCTTGACTAGATCTTTACGGCGCTCTTCGGTTAACGCAGGTAAAGGAATACGAATTAACGTACCTTGAGATGATGGGTTAAGCCCAAGATCAGATTTTAGAATCGCTTTTTCAACCGCGCCAATCATACCTTTATCAAAGACTGTAATCGCTAATGTCCGTGCATCTGGTACAGAGATATTACCCACTTGACTCAGTGGTGTATCCATACCGTAATATTCAACGACAATATTATCAAGTAAAGAGCGATGTGCTCGGCCAGTACGTATTTTGTTCAAACTAATTTTTAATGACTCGATACTTTTCGCCATTCGTTCTTGAGCGTCTTGTTTTATTTCGTTTATCACTATGTTATTCCTGCACTAATTAATTTAAATTTTCAGCGTGATCGATTGTTGTACCTTCTTCACCGCCCATAATGACCGACTTTAACGCGCCAGGTTTATTCATATTAAACACACGTAAGGTCATACTATGATCTCGAGCTAAAGTGAATGCAGCTAAATCCATCACTTGTAATTCTTTCTCTAAAACTTCTTGATAGCTCAAATGGCTATATAAAGTTGCCTCTGGATTAGCAACGGGGTCTTCTGAATAAATGCCATCAACTTTTGTTGCTTTTAGCACCACATCAGCCTCTATTTCAATGCCACGTAAACAGGCAGCAGAGTCTGTGGTAAAAAACGGATTACCAGTACCTGCGCTGAAAATAACCACCCGACCAGACTTTAATAAGCTGATCGCTTCAGCCCAATTATAACGGTCACAAACACCAGCAAGGTCAATCGCTGACATTAAACGGGTATTGACAAAGGCACGATGTAAAGCATCACGCATAGCCAAACCATTCATCACGGTTGCTAACATACCCATTTGGTCGCCAACAACACGATTCATACCAGCTTCAGCAAGACCCTTACCACGAAACAGATTGCCACCGCCAATAACTAAGCCGACCTGAATGCCCATTTCGATTAATTCTTTAATTTCTTGTGCCATACGATCCAATACTTTTGGATCTATGCCAAAACCTTCTTCACCCATCAGGGCTTCACCACTAAGTTTTAAAAGGATTCGACGATACATTGGTTTGGGGTTGACGCTCATGTAATAAACATTCCTTAAGAATTATTAAATTAAAATAGTCTAGGCCTGATCGACCTCGGCTATTTTAATACGTTTAGCCACGGTTCGAAAGTCTAATATGAAAAAAGTCTAGTGTAGAAGCTATTTATCACTTTTACCGAGATAAATAGTGCAATATTTGCACGAGATTTATTGTTTTCTTCTAAAAAAATCAAAGTATGAGATTGAATAGTTGTTTTTCATGACTTAAATCGCCGAACTATCATCAATAACCGCAAGTCATGTAAGAGAAAATATTTATCAATAGGAAAGCCGGTTATACCATTAAAAACAACCATAAAAAAAGCGCCAATCGGCGCTTTTTTATGAAGGATTCTTTAGCTTATGCTAATTTACCAAGGTAAATTAAGCCTTAGCTGCAGCGATTTGTGCTTCTACTTCAGCAGCAAAATCTTCTTCTTTTTTCTCAATACCTTCACCAACTTCTAAGCGAACGAATGAAGAAATTGTTAAGCCTTTTTCTTTTAAAATGGCGCCAACAGTTTTCTTAGGCTCCATGATGAAAGCTTGACCGGTTAAAGAAATTTCACCCGTAAATTTCTTCATACGGCCAATGATGATTTTTTCAAGCAAATCATCTGGCTTTTTCTTGTTATCTGCAAGCGCATCGTTTTCAGCTTTTAAGATATCTAATTGAATACGTTGTTCGTTTTCAACTACGCTAGCAGGAACATCTGCAGGGTTGATGTATTCTGGCTTGCTTGCAGCAACGTGCATAGCGATGTGCTTAAGTGCTTCTGCATCACCTTCACCAGCAACAACAACACCGATAGTAGCGCCATGGCTATAAGAAGCTAAAGCAGCACCTTCGATGTATTCTACGCGACGAACATTGATGTTTTCACCAATTTTAGTCACTAGGGTAATACGCTTTTCTTCGAATTGAGCTTGTAGCTCTTCGATAGTTACTTTAGCAGCAAGAGCAGCGTCAGCAACTTCGTTAGCAAAACCTAAGAAGTTATTGTCTTTTGCAACAAAATCAGTTTGACAGTTAATTTCAACTAAAACAGCAGCGCCGTTGTTAGTTTTAATTAAAATAGCACCTTCAGCAGCAATGTTGCCTGCTTTTTTGGCCGCTTTTGCTTGGCCAGACTTACGCATGTTTTCAATCGCAAGTTCCATATCGCCATCAGCTTCTTGTAAAGCTTTTTTACAATCCATCATGCCCGCAGCTGTGCGTTCACGTAATTCTTTAACTTGTGCAGCAGTAATTGCCATGAAATTTTCCTCAATAAAAGTGTCTTCAGTATTTGCCACAACAACGGAAGTTGTTGTGGCAATAGCAGTTTAAAACGTTATCTAAAACTGAATTTATTCAGTTTCAACAAAACCGTCTTTTTCAGCCTGTACTGCGATGTTTTGCTCACGACCAGAAAGAACAGCGTTAGCAGCTGAGTCTAAGTATAAGGTCACAGCGCGAATCGCATCATCGTTGCCAGGAACGATGTAGTCAACGCCATCTGGGTTTGAGTTAGTATCAACAACAGAAATTACTGGAATGCCTAAGTTGTTAGCTTCTTTAATAGAAATGTGCTCGTGATCCGCATCAATGATGAATAAAACATCAGGTAAACCACCCATGTTTTTGATACCACCAAGGCTTTTCTCAAGTTTTTCCATTTCACGTGTACGCATTAACGCTTCTTTCTTAGTAAGCGCTTCAAAAGTACCGTCTGAGCTTTGAGCTTCAAGATCTTTTAAACGTTTGATTGATTGACGAACTGTTTTCCAGTTAGTCAACATACCACCTAACCAACGGTGATTTACGTAGAATTGATCACATTTAATTGCTGCTTCTTTTATAGCATCGCTTGCTGCGCGTTTAGTACCAACAAATAAAACTTTACCTTTCTTCGAAGAAACATTGCTTAAGACAGCAAGAGCTTCGTTGAACATAGGTACAGTTTGTTCAAGGTTGATGATATGAACTTTATCACGAGCACCAAAAATGTATGATTTCATTTTTGGGTTCCAGTAACGGGTTTTGTGACCGAAATGGACACCGGCTTTAAGCATATCGCGCATAGAAACGTTTGGCATTATTTTATCCTTTGTGGGGTTAAGCGTTCATACATCCAATATACACGACCCTTATTGCGTTTTACTTAGCGTAAATTCGCTGGGCACCCCGGTATACCTTTGCTAGATGTATGTGAGTTTAGTTTTAATGTATTGAATTTTATCAATACCGTTTAAGGTTAAAAATATTTGTAAAATCGCTGGACGATTTAGGCAAACAATTTAACGGCGCACTTTATACCATAAATGCAAGCAACTGGCTAGTTTTTAGCTAAAAAGCATCCTTAATAATATTTTATTTTACTAAAGGCTAGGATCTTTAATTCTAGCGCGTTAAAATTAAAGCAATTTTTCATCAAGCTAATTGAATCATGTCATTAAATACACCCAATGCAGAACTTTTTTATATCTACGATAGTCACTGTCCATGGAGCTACGCCTCAACTGTACTTGTTGAAAAAGTACTAAGTGCCTTCCCATCAATAACATTTAGAGCCATGCATATCAGCTATTATGATGGCGACAATAAAGTATCACCAACGACAATTACCGCTGTGGGTGAGTTCAGTAAAGTGCCATTTGGTGCTAACTATATTGACACGCTAAATTACGCTAAAGATTCAACACTAGTCGCCAACCTTATGGCGTGGGTGCAAAATAAATCGGCAAAATCTGCTTTCGAATTATTGACTAAGCTACAACATGCTCATTTTATTTTAGGTAATGAACTAACCGATAAAGACAGTGTCAGTGACATTATCGATGAATTAAAGCTGTCACCGCCAGCAAAATGCTTACAGTCTAATAAACTGACGAAAGATGCTGAATTTGCTATCCATGATATTACTGAAATTCAAGAACTTATTGGTACACAAGCAATTCCAGCCATGCTACTGGCTTATAACGAGCGCTTAGTATTGTTAAACCACAACCTATATTTAGAGAACCCAAATGCGATTGTTGATGCCGTAAAGCTTGAACTTGAAAATATTACATAACACTTTTACTGTTATATAAATGAACAAAACAGCAGACTTTACAATTTGCTAATGTCTGCTGGTTCATTGATTTCCTCCTCCCTTCGCTTACTCTGTTAAATTGTTTCAGTAATTAATTTATTTATCTTAGGTTTTCCGATTGGGAAAAATCAGAAAACCATGTAAAATCATCAACAATAAATATTTACCAGCTAGCCCTGCTGCCTATTTTATGAAAAGCAGCAAAAGTTATGTTTGCTAGCGACACTAAAAAATACAGTCACACTGAGGTTTTATGACAATTACGATTAAAGATCAGCAAGAAATTGAAAAAATGAGAGTTGCAGGAAAGCTTGCTGCAGATGTATTGGAAATGATCGAGCCTCACGTTAAAGCAGGTGTAACAACGGATGAGTTGAATACATTATGTGCAGAATATACTGACAAAGTGCAAAGTGCTATTTCTGCACCGTTAAATTATCACGGCTTTCCAAAGTCGATTTGTACTTCGGTGAATCACGTCGTATGTCATGGCATTCCAAATGATGTGCCATTAGTTGATGGCGATATTATTAATATTGACATCACTGTTATTAAAGATGGTTACCATGGTGACACCAGTAAAATGTTTTGTATTGGTGAAACTTCTGCTGAAGATAATCGCCTTTGTCGTATTACTCAAGAAGCATTGTATGTTGGCCTTAAAAAAGTAAAACCTGGTAATACTTTCGGTGAAATCGGCACCGCAATTCAAAAATTCATCAAAAAATCAGGTCGCTATTCAATTGTAAAAGAGTATTGTGGCCATGGTATTGGTAAAGAGTTTCATGAAGAACCACAAATTGTCCATTATAAAAATAATGACAAAGATAAAATGCTCGAAGGTATGTGTTTTACCGTTGAGCCTATGATTAACTTAGGCCGTGCTAACACTTCACTCGACAAAGAAGATAACTGGACGGTATACACCTTAGATGGTAAAAAGTCAGCACAGTGGGAACATACTGTTGTGGTCACCAAAACCGGTTGTGAAATATTAACATTACGCAAAGATGATACGATACCCAGAATGCTGCATAACTAAGTCATCGATTAAGTGACAAGCTAAAAGGTTATTTAAACTTATAAGTCAATTGTACTATTGATAAAAATGTGAGAGCTTACTGTTGAATATTACCCCACCCATTCCAGAAAATTACTGTGAAGCTCTCGCTGTTAGCGCCCCTTCGTTAACGAGTTCAGAAATTTGTACACTGAGTAGTGAATTTCTGCAATGGCAAAAATCAGAATTTCCGATTAGCGAAGTCACTTCGCTTGTTGCTGCTCGTGCCTATTACGTTGATCTCATTTTAACCAAACTTTGGTGCCAACACCATTTAGATGAATATCAAATTAGTTTAGCTGCTGTTGGTGGCTACGGGCGTAAAGAGCTTCACCCTTATTCTGATGTAGATATTTTATTACTGACTCAAGATGTAATCGAAGACGATTTAGCCGAAAAAATATCATCATTTATTACCCAATTATGGGACGTAAAACTCGATATTGGTCACAGTGTTCGTAGTATCAAAGAATGTTTAAATCAAGCGATAGATGACGTCACTATTGCGACAAATTTAATGGAAATGCGCCAAATTTGTGGCAACCAAGCATTAGTAACTCAGTTACAACCCCTATTAGTTGAAGACATATTTTGGACCTCAGAAAAATTTTTCCTCGCTAAACGTGATGAACAATATCAACGTCACCAGCAATACCATGGCGCATCTTACACGCTAGAGCCAAACCTCAAAGCTAACCCTGGTGGTTTAAGGGATATTCAAACCATAGGTTGGGTCGCCAAGCGACATTTTATGGCTGATACCCTTGAGCAACTTATTGATCATCACTACTTAACCAGCAATGAGTTTTTTGAGCTCATTGAGTGTCAAGATTACCTTTGGCGTATGCGCTGTGCCTTACACTTTATCGCAGGTCGCAATGAAAATAGATTACTGTTTGATTATCAAGCCGATGTTGCAGAACTTATGGGCTTTGGTGATGGTGGTAAACTTGCTATAGAACGAATGATGAAACGATTTTTTCGTATAATATCTCGCGTTTCTGAACTCAATAGAATGTTATTACAACATTTTGAGTACGCTATTTTAAACGAAAAAAAACACAGTAAAGAAATTGTGCTCAATGATGATTTTGTCATTATTGATGGTCAGATCAAGGTATGTAATAGGCGCGTATTTACCCGCTCTACCAAGATCATGGAAATGTTTTTATTGATCGCTCAGCACAAAGAAATTACCGATTTACACCCTGAAACATTACGCTTAATGCGTAATGCGCGCCGACGTTTAGTCTCTGGTATGATTGACTACGCCCGTTGTCGCGAAATTTTCATCAAGCTTATTAAACACCCAAGAGGCTTAGGCTTAGCATTTACATTGATGCACCGCCATTCAATTATCGGTGCATATTTACCACAATGGCGTAATATTGTCGGTCAAATGCAATTTGATTTGTTTCATGCTTATTCTGTCGATGAACATAGCTACCGTTTATTGAAGAATTTATATCGCTTTAGTCAACCAGAACACAGTCATGAATACCCATTATGTAGTAAAATAGTGCAACGCGTTCGTAAACCAGAGCTTTTATACTTTGCCGGTATATTTCATGATATTGCCAAAGGTCGCGGTGGTGATCATGCTAAGTTAGGCGCTATTGATGCTCTAGACTTCGCAAAGATTCATAAATTAGGAGATCATGATGGACGAATGATCTCTTGGTTAGTAGAGCAGCATTTATTAATGTCGGTTACTGCACAACGCAGAGACATTTCCGATCCAGAGGTTATCAAAGCTTTCGCAGAAATTGTTCGCGATGAAGCTCATCTTGACTACTTATATTGCTTAACTGTTGCCGATATGCGTGCTACCAACGAAAGCTTATGGAATAGCTGGAAAGCCAACTTACTTGAAGATTTATACTATGGTACTAAGCGCGCTTTTAGACGTGGCCTAGAAAAACCAGTCGATTTACGAGCCAAAATCAGAGAGAACCAGCAACAAGCCATTGCGATTTTAAAGACAAATATGGTTGACCAAGAACGGTTGCCACAATTATGGAAAGAGTTTAAAGCTGACTATTTTTTACGTTATTCACCTGAACAAATCGCTTGGCACTTTCAACATATATTGTCACACAATAAAGCCAAACCATTGGTTATCATCAGTCCTAAACCTTATCGTGGCGGAACAGAAGTTTTTGTTTATACCCAAGACAAACCCAATATATTTTTCAATATTGTCTCTTTATTGGGCGCGAAAAAGCTTTCTATCCATGATGCAAAAATTACTACCAATAAATCTGGCTACACAGCAAATACTTTTGTTGTGCTTGATAACCGGAATAAAGCCATAAATGACAGCGCTAGGGCATTAAGTATAGCGCGCTCATTGAGTGTCAGATTAGCGTCAAAACAAATTAAGATAAAGCCAAAACCTATTGCGAAGCGATTTCGTCAGTTCAAAGTTCCAACGCATGTCAGCTTTATTGAAGGAACAACTAAAAATCGTACCATGTTAGAAATTGTCGCTTTAGATCATCCAGGGTTATTAGCTAATATTGCCGCTATCTTTCAAAAATGTAATATCCAAATACATTCAGCTAAAATCACAACTTTTGGCGAAAAAGCTGAAGATGTTTTTACTGTTTCGAATAATGACAATCAAGCGTTAAATAAAGAGCAGGAAGCCGCATTAGAAGCTATGCTTTGCGCTGATAGTCATCGATAAATTTACCCAATGAATACTAGGAATTCCCTGATGTCAGAATTACAAACAATTATTGAGCAAGCATTCGAAGAACGCATGAATATTACCCCCGCAAGTGTATCTTCAGAAGTTAAACAAGCGGTATTAGATGCACTAGCGGCATTAAATGATGGCTCTGCGCGGGTTGCAGAGAAAATTGCCGGAGAATGGGTTGTTCACCAATGGCTTAAAAAAGCGGTATTACTTTCTTTTAGGATTTGGGATAACGAGGTTATCGATGGTGCTGAAAGCAAGTTTTTTGATAAAGTGCCAATGAAATACAGTAACTACAGCCATGCTGACTTTGTAGCTGATGCCGTTAGAATTGTACCCGGTGCATCAGTTCGTACCGGTAGTTACATTGGTAAAAATGTTGTTGTTATGCCAAGTTTCGTTAACATAGGCGCTTATGTCGATGAAGGCTGTATGGTTGATGGTTGGGCTACTGTCGGCTCTTGTGCGCAGATAGGGAAAAATGTACACCTCTCAGGTGGCGTTGGCATTGGTGGGGTTCTAGAGCCTCTACAAGCAGGCCCGACGATCATTGAAGATAATTGTTTTATTGGCGCTCGTTCAGAGATTGTAGAAGGGGTAGTCGTTGAAGAAGGTGCGGTAATTTCAATGGGCGTTTATATTGGTCAAAGCACACGTATTTTTGATCGTGAAACGGGTGAAACCCTTTATGGACGAGTACCTGCGGGCTCTGTCGTTGTACCCGGAAACTTGCCTTCAAAATGCGGAACTTATAGTTTATATGCTGCGATAATCGTGAAAAAAGTTGATGCTAAAACACGTGCTAAAGTAGGTATTAATGCCCTACTGCGTTCGGTATCAGAAGAATAAAATCAGCAATAGTGTTAACAATAAATGATGATGTGCCATTAACCCATAACATTATTTATTGTTAGCAAATACACAAAAAAGCTTATAGTGTGGTTTTTTTGACGCTTTATTCACCACAGTTTAAAATCATCAAAACTCACTAAAATAACATTCCTCAGTACCATTGTAATGATTTAATAATATTAGAGGTTTTATTTTTTATACCTTAAATTCAAACAATTAACCTCTTTTTCTTGCTAGAAAATTTCATACTACATAATTAAAATTATAATTGGCATAACCTTTGCTATAGAGATAACAAGTTATCTTAATTATCACAAAAATTATGAAAAATTTATTAACCCTATACACTATTTTAATTATCACGCTACTATCGGCTTGTAGTTCAACATCCAAAACTATTGTTGAGAAAAAGCCGCTTGTTTCGGACCATTATTTAATGCTGAGTTTGCTAAATCGTCCGATGACACAAGACCAACAAATGATATTGGCCTTCACGGAACAACGTGAAAATAATCAAAGTCTTTATTTTGTCAATGCCATAGCAATAAAAGGCGCCAAGAATGAAGAACAAACAACAAGAGCACAACATAATTACAGTAGCTTAATTACGCAAGACTTTAACTCAGTGCAAATTTTTGGCCCAAACTAAATTATCTTAAACATGCCTTAAATTAATATCATAGGACAAGCTATTTACAAGCTGTCTTGCTCCCATGTCAATTTAGAAAAAATTTGCTGCCATTGCTCATCGAACTCAGCTTCTATAGTGATCGGCAACTCCGTAACAGGATGAATAAAGTCTACACGCTTAGCGATTAGCATCAATCGTTTGAAGCCAAAATACTCACCAAAAAATGGATTTTGCTTATTATCACCATAGTTTATATCGCCAATAATCGGGTGACGCAAATGCGCAAGATGTCGACGTATTTGATGGCGACGACCCGTATGAGGCAGACATTTAATCAACGAATACCGCACACTTGAATATTTACCTAAAGGCACAGGTAATGAAGCGATTGTTATTGACTGATAGTGAGTTTTTGCACTTTGTGCTTCCTTATCCCGGCTAACATTTTTATCACCTAAATCATCAAGTTTCTCTTTTAATGGGTGCTCAATCACACCATCACTCAAAAGATGCCCACGTGTTAAGGCATAGTAAGTCTTTTGAATTTTTCTATCACTAAACGCCTGTCCCATTAAGCGAGCAACATCTTGTGTTAAAGCAAAGAGCAACACGCCTGAGGTCGGTCTATCTAAACGATGTAGAGGATAGACGTACTGGCCAATTTGATCACGTACTAACTGCAAGGCAAAATAGATTTCATCTTTATCCATAAAGCTACGATGAACAAATAGTCCTGCCGGCTTATCAACGGCAACAAGAAACTCATCTTGAAATAAAATTTTTAATATCGGCTTATCAACAATAACCGTACCGGCACTTTTAATGGTCATGCGTAGTTATATTCTCTATTATGCGAAGGCATTAAACTTATAAAACCATGATTAAAATAACTCATTTCAAAAAATTTTAAAATATAGTGAAAAAATATTCACTAACCTTACTCATTTATTAGCTAGATGAGCTATGAATTAGCAAAAATACATAGTGGAGTTAAAGTCTCATTATCTCTATAATGGCGCGTTATAACAACTTATCTCAACTTTAATAGTGATAGAATTATTCTATGAGCACAACTTCCGACCCTATCTCTTCGATTTCAGCACTACTGAGCTTATCTGACTCCCAATACCGTATTTACGATATTGGCCGTCGAGTCGATAAAATATCAACAGAACAATTTGAAAAAATTGAAGCGGCTCAATTACCTTATCCATACCCATCTCAAGGTCATGCTTTACTCGCTATTGCATTTTGGCAGAAACAGGCGAGCAGTCCATATTTATGGTTTGTAAAATTACCGCTTGATGAACGTGGCTTATTAAACCAAGGCGCTCGAAATCACTTTATTGCCATAATAATTGAAGCCTTAGGCAAAGATCTATCGGTCAATCCTAGCGAACAACAAGATGCATTATTGAAAAAAAATCCCTATCACTTCACACCGGCTCAATATAAATTAGCGGCAATAAATAGCACAGTATCGACATCATTAAAGTACCCTGCTAGTAAGTTTTATCTTCCGGTTCAACAATACTTGTCAGGCAAAAACGGCTGGGGAAATTGGCAAGATATTGGTGTACAAGGCTTATCCGACTTTGCATTTAGATTAAGTGAAAATAACAATATCAACATACTCGCTAATGCTATTGCTTTCTTACCAGCGCAAGTATTGCTGCCATTATGCTCGGCATTAGAAAATATTGTTTTGCCCGCAAAGATCATTGAACAGATAACTGCACGCTTTATAAAAACAGACATTACAAGCGATCTTAATATTACTATTGCGCTATTACGTGCTTTAGCCTCAAGTACTGATCATCCATTCTGTCAAAAATTGCTCACTAATTTAATGACGAATAAAACATTAGATGAAGAAATACTCATTATCATCGCCGGTCGCTTATGGCCAATACTAAGTACTGAAAAGATGCTCTTTATCTATTTAGAGCATTTGATACAAAACCATGATAACGAATTATTTTCGGCAATATTTAAAGACTTAGTTGCAATACCGACAATACGCCCCGTACTATTGCAAGCCATTCGTTCACCACAGCGTAGCCCTGACTTGGCTCAAGCCATTGGTATGTTGTTTAAATAAGAGGCTTAGTTATGGAAAACATTTATTACTTACTTTTTATCGGCTTGTTATTTTGGTATTTCGTGTATTTACGAAAAGTAGCAGAATATGCCCGATCACATGCTGATAAGTATTGTAAACATGAGAACTTGCAGTTTTTAGCTATCGCAAGACTATCTAGTAGATTGAGGTTTTCTAAGCAGTTTGGACCACATTGGCTGAGTAATTTTGAGTTTGAATTTAGTGGTGACGGTGAATCAACCTATCACGGCACGATGACCTTAAGAGGCTATAAATTAGATAATATCGATACACCTGCATATCGCGTTAACTAATACTTCTTAGCGTAAATTAGACAAATAAAAGCGACATAATGTCGCTTTTATTTTTAACTATTCAACACTATCCTTGGCTTACTATTCCTTAGCAAGTACTCCATTACTTGCTTATTAATTATCATTAACAAGCTGTGCTTCCTGCACGATATCCTTACTTACCTCAGTTTAAATAATCTCTTCCCTTTTATTTTGCAAAATCCATTTCAGCTATAAGTACAATACGCTGCTTGCAATGTAAATATTTGCTTTCCTTAACTTGTTGTCTCCCTGACAAAATTCAGTTTAATCGAATGGGCAATTAAATACAGGCTGATGAAATTTAACTTTACTATTTTATTATTAGTTTTTTATTAAATAAAGTTAAGAGAAATTATAACCTATTAGAATCATGATGATATAAAGCGCTAACAATAACAAAGTAAAATACCTATCGTCTAAACTGACAAGTTATACAGATATGTCTTACATAGTTAACATCTCACTGGCAATTAGTCTCTCATCTATAGCCATTTTAACGGCATAAACAAATTGCCATATAGACTGACTTTGTAGATAAAATTGGTTACCCTTGCATAACTCACACTGGGTTCTTATTTTAGTTATTTCAGGTTAGCCAATATTGATTAAAGCTAATCTACTTTCCGGAGGTTTTGTGCAACTTATTAAGTCATTATTTTGCTGGCATGGTGTTGATAATCGTCAACGTTTTATCATTATTAGTATTATTTGCTTTGTTACTTTTATTTTTTTAACTGTCAGCTTAATTAATCATAAATTAAGCTCGATGCTGCTACTATTATTCTGTTCAGCTATTTATCTGTTCACCACTCAGCGTCGGCTCAATGATGCTAAATTAAAGAACCAATTGAGCATTATATCTACTACTAGCTTTATTATTACCGGCCTAATAACTATTTTCTTTTATGATCTTGTCAGTTACTGGCTATTATTACTGCCCTTGCTACCGGCATTATTTATTTTAACCTACCCAAGTCAGGGGCAAAAGCCATATATCTTTGGCTATCATGGTCCCGTTGATTTAAGTGACTTGCAGCAAACAACAAAAGTTAACTCGCACACCAGTAGGCGTGTCGAACCAACAATGCACAGTATTAACATTAATCAACCATCAAACAATGAAAGTCAATACTCGGCACCTGCTGAAAATAGCAAGTATAATCCCTCGACCACAAGTAATATTAACCAAGCTGAAAACAGTAAACAGAGTCGTTTTGATCTTGGTGAGACCATTCGATTAACGCTATTAAGCCATAACAATTCAAGGCTTATTTTTGCTGCTATTAGTTTTGTATTACTGCTAGCATTAATCATATCAATGATGACTAATCGCTCTCCAACAGCAGAGATTTATCCTGAAAAGATAAGTGAAGCCCCCAAGAGCACGAATAGTTTTCAGCACTCAATCACTTTACCCGATAATTTTTCGATAATGATGTCTTCAAGCAATGGCATTGTTATTAACTGGCAAGCTGACGTCAATAGTAATCAAGAAGGTTGGACATTAGCCACTGCAACGGGTGATAAAAACTGTGAAAATATAGCCTTTGATAAAGGAGAGGCAATCAGACCTTTCAGTGTCAGCGTAATAGATAGTGATTATTATGCATATTTTTCACCATTAGACACAAAAACATTACTGCAAAATATAGCTTTTAAAAATAAGTTCTCACTCTGCGGCTATAATTTTTCACTAAAAGGGAGTCAAGCAACATTAGGTAAATCTAACTTCTATGCAAACTTAATTGAATATTAATGACTAAAAATATTTAATTAAACCATCAATCTTAGCTCATACCAAGTCTAGTTAGTCTATATAAAGGAAATTAACGGCGGTTATCGAACCGCTGGTGAGCTCCCGAAAGAGGATTTTAAAAAGCTTACAGGCCGCGTTATTGATTTCGATAAGGTTCTCACAGGGATGTGAGTCATTAGAACAACGCAGGAGCAGTTGTCGAGAATAGCCATTATCTTCAATCTGGCCTTATGCCTTCATGGATGTAGGTACTGAGGTTCAGTCTGGAACGGTGAACCTGTGCCGCTAAAGCTTTTAAATTTCATTGAGTGGGAATAAACTTAGTAGCATTGGTATCAGTTATAAAAATACAATCAGCTAAATTTTAGATAAAAAAATGCGGTTCAATGAACCGCATTTCTATAACTAGCTTATCTGCATCCTGCATCAATATATAATGTTCTCGCTTCATCCATAAAGAACTTTCCTTAGTTTTTTAGCAAATCATTTGCTGTCCTAATTGTCCTTAACAGTAGTTATCCTCACTACATCAATTGTCTGTATCCATCATCCTGACGATTATTCCGTAACAATTACTCCCTCTATCCTGATGAGATATCCTATCTCTTCGCTATACTAAGCTTCCTCTGGTATGCCTTTACCGTGATTGATAATCCGTTTGTCTTCCTGACCCTGATAATATTAGCCTAATCTCTATTTTTTAAAAGCTAGTGGTTAAAAAAAATAACAGCAACATTATTTTAACAAACTACAAACTAAAATAAAATATATATAAACAATGAGTTAAATATATCGAGTGGATTTTACTCCACAAAAAAACCATTATATCTTACAGCAATGTAAGACATGTCTTACATTGAATAGGCACATTTAGCCAAACAGATAATAATCACTATGTGTGGATCGTCAAACATAATGAGAAATGCGTCACACGATGAGAAAATTTAACATTTAAGTTACACCTGAGAAAAATTTTGTAACTCGTCAACAATCCAATAAGGTCAGCAAAGCCACCATTGCCGCCAGTCACGAATTCACATTGGCATAACTTCAAAGTACATTGACGACATTAACCCCAAATAATTAGCCTATTATCTAATGCGTGACTTTTTGTTCTGTTACTGAGGTGATTATTAAAAATAATTTCTTTGCTAAACTAAAATAAGGCTATGAAAGTGTGAGTTGATAACTATGTTCAAGTTAAACATAACGGAAAATATCGTTTACTCATATTCAATATGCCCTCGAAAAGCTTACCTCATTCTTTATGGTTTCTCACTCGGTAAACAGCAAACATTTTCACTATATATTGATGAAAAAAAACTTAATATACAACGTCAATATCTAGAGGGTAGAGAGTGCTGTCAGTATCAAAAAAATCATTTAACCGATGTTGATATTACCTTAAACGCATACTTTGATACCCCTTACGGTTCTGTAGAGTGCATTCATTTAGAGAGGGTTAGTAAAAAATATTTAAATGAACTGTCTTATGAGCCATTACTATTTTCTGATTATCCTGTACTAAAGAATGAAGATAGAGTTAAAGCTTCGTTTATAGCTGATATCTTATATAAAGCAGAAGGCATTAAACCGAAAAGATCTGTTGTTATACTTCAAAATGGTCTAAAAAAAACTATTCAGCATAAAGTCGATATTCACCTACCTATCATTGAAGAGCTTGAACATTGGAAGCATTCAAAGCCCGAAATTCCAGCAGTGATACTTAATAAGCATTGTTGTATTTGCCCTTTTGAAAAAGAATGTTTAGAAAGCGTAAAAAAGAATGACAGTATCAATTTACTAGCAAATATGACAAAAAAGGTAATAAGAAAATTTGAGTCTAAAGGGATTTTTACAATTAAGCAGCTTTCATATTTGTATAAACCAAGGCGTAGATCACGTTTTTTGGGAGATAAAAAACCTACCCATCAATATGAATTACAAGCATTAGCTTTGCGAACTAAAAAGATATACACCGATAATTTGAAAGAACTACAAGGGGCAGATACTGAAATATTCATTGATGTTGAGTCGATGCCTGACGATAAATTTCACTATTTAATTGGGATTATAGTATCAAACCCCGACAAAGATGAATGTATCTCTTTATGGGCTGAAAATAAAAAAGACGAGTTAATTATTTGGAAATCCTTTAATGAAATTATCAACGAATCCCCTAAAGCACCAATTTATCATTATGGGAGTTATGAGAAACGTGTAATTAAAGAACTTGGACTACGCTATAACACAGATGTTGATAGTATTAACCTGCGGCTGTGCAATATAAATGAGTACATCTATGGGCGAATTTACTTCCCAACTATAAGTAATAGTTTAAAAGATATTTGTAATTATCTTGGTTATACATGGGACGATGAAGATGCCAATGGATTAACAAGTATTGTTTGGCGACATAATTATGAAAAGACACAAGTTCAAGTAATTAAAAAAAAGCTAATTACATATAATCAAGAGGATTGCCTAAATTTAAAAAGATTGAAAGGTGTTATTTGTGAAATAGCTCTACATGACAAAGCTAACTCTAATGTAATAGCGGTTAATTCTGAAGATCAATGCCTTGATGAAACGAATAATTTAATAATTCAAGATTTTAAGAAAATAATCAAATCTGCTCATGGCATCTATGAGCAATCAAAAATATCCTTGAATAAAAACAGAAAAAAAAATAGGGAAACGATCAAGCATAAAAAATACCTTTACGGCAAAAATAAAAATAGACAAAAAGGTTCGTGTTGTACGTGGAAGAACATGCCCAAAACATAAAAGATTACTAATAACTAAAGATATAATTGCAGAGAAAGTTATTATTGATTTAGTTTGCCATCCAAAAGGAATAAAAAAAACAGTAATTAAATATTGGGGTTATAAAGGTCGATGCACAAAATGTAAGAAGGATATTACTCCTCCAACTATCAGAAGGTTTGGTAAAAGTAGTAAGTATGGATACGGTATTAAAGCGTGGATTGCATATCAAAGGTTAGCAATGAGGTTGCCATACAGGAAAATAACACAACTGCTTGAAGATTCATTCAATCTCACTGTGAGTCCTTCTAGTATTGCTGAACTTTTTATGTCGATAAGCAGTATTTACAAAAAAACAGAAAGTATCATTTTAAAAAAAATTCTAGGTTCCTCTAAAATACATGTTGATGAAACGCTTATAAATATTCATGGTAAAATACAGTATATATGGGTATTTACAGATGGAAATCACGTCATATTTAAGCTTACACCAACTCGTGATTCGGCAATAGTACATGAAGTTTTAAAAGGGTATACAGGGGTATTGATTTCTGATTTTTTTGCGGGATATGATGCCGTAGATTGCTGCCAACAAAAGTGCTTAGTACATTTAATTCGAGATATAAATGATGCTCTTCATAAATTCCCTTTCGATTTAGAGCTTCAAAATTTTATATACAATCTACAGCAAGTTTTATCTCCCATTTTTGGGGCCGTTGATAAGTATGGGCTGAAGAAAAGAAATTTGAGAAAATTTAAAGTTAAGATTGAAAATTTTTATCAATATCATATAGATGAAAACACATACAAATCAGAAGTGACTAGTACGTTTCAAAAGCGTTTCAAACGTTACAGAAATAGCTTATTTGTTTTTTTAGAGAAAGAT
This sequence comes from Colwellia sp. M166, assembly GCF_024585285.1. Taxonomy (NCBI): domain Bacteria; kingdom Pseudomonadati; phylum Pseudomonadota; class Gammaproteobacteria; order Alteromonadales; family Colwelliaceae; genus Colwellia; species Colwellia sp. M166. The sequence continues at coordinate 105,954 of NZ_CP040755.1, read as the reverse complement.
GATGTCCCTTGGAATAATAATATGGCAGAAAGAGCGCTTAGACACCTTGCTGTACAGAGAAAGATATCAGGATCTTTTTCTGAATCAGGTATGATTAACTATCTAATTTTATTGGGCATAGCTCAAACTTGTAGGTTTAAAAACATCCCTCTTTTAGAGTTTTTAATGTCTAAAACCCAAGATATTGATAATTTTAAAGGAAAGAAAAATATTAGAGGATGGGATATGTAATAACTGAATTTCAATTAAGAGCAAAATTACAAGTAGAATGGTTCATCCTATACAAGACATTTAAAATTCACTCGTATAAAGCTCGCTAACACTTGTCTTTTATTGCCGTGTTTGTGGCATTGTTAGCGTTCTGATATGGACAGCCACTGGCAGCAATGAGCTTGAAGCTAACAATAGACCATACTTAGTTCTCCATTAATAACGGAGAACTATCATGTTTTCTTTAACCGTTTATAAACCAACTGAGCCATGGAATAAAAACAAAATTGTTGGGCAAAAATTACCACTTAAGCTACAACAAATTTGGGCAATCCGAATCAGATTAGAATTAGTGAATAATATAAGAGACCTTGCGCTTTTTAACCTTGCTATCGATAGTAAATTGAGAGGATGCGATTTAGTTACTCTAAAGATTCGAGATATTGCTCACGGAAAAATTATTCAGTCGAGAGTCATTATTGTTCAACAAAAGACGGGATTACCCGTTCAATTTGAACTTACCGAAAATACACGTAATTCAGTTCAAACTTTAATTACAAATTTTCAACTAAACTCAAATGATTATTTATTCAAGTCTCGTATTCATTCATCAGAACACCTATCAACACGTCAGTATGGAAGAATTGTTGATGCTTGGGTTTCCATGATTGGTTTAGATCAAACCCAATATGGAACTCATACGATGAGAAGAACGAAGCCATCATTGATATACAAAAAAACTAAAAATCTACGAGCGTGCCAATTGTTGCTAGGTCATCGAAAGCTTGAAAGCACTGTTAGGTATTTAGGGATTGAAGTTGATGATGCTCTTGAGATTTCAGAGAGTATCGACTCTTAGGTATTGTGCCAGATCCATAACTGGTATCTGGCAACAACGCCACCAAAGCCGCCAGTAACGAAGTTGAGAAGGATGACTTAAAAGTGCAACAAGCATCAATTAACTAAAAATATTTTTCCATATATTATCTAATGAATTTCTTGTGTTATATTACTGAGAAGCCCTCATGATAAGCGGTTATAACTACAAGGAAGCATATGCGTAAAATTGTTAGTTCAGGTTCTCACCTTGAAGAGCCTATTGGCTTTTCTCGTGCTTGTAGAATTGGTAATTCTATCTCTGTTTCAGGAACGGCTCCGATCAATAATGGTAAAACGGTTCATATTGATGATGTATATAATCAAACTAAATACTGCCTTGAGCTTTCAATTACTGCAATAGAGGAAGCAGGTGGTAGTATTCAAGATGTTATTAGAACTCGAATTATGCTCACTGATATTTCCCGTTGGAAAGAAGCTGCACAAGCACATGGAGAGTTATTCTCATCTATTAAACCAGCTTGTACCTTCGTTGAAGTAAGTAGATTCATAGATCTACAATGGCTAGTAGAGACAGAAGTTGATTGTGTAGTATCGTAGCTGCATATTCTCATGCATCGCGATCACCTAATACCATCTAAGCCGATCACCTAATACCATCCATCGCGATCACTCAATACCATCGATGCCGATCACTTTTCGGTCAAAATGGTATTGAGTGATCGGCTTGAATAGTATCGTTCAATATTCACACTCTTTGTCTAGCCAGTAGGTGTTTTTAACCGTTATTCTTTTCATTTTTGATGATGAGAATGACCATGCCAACGGCACCTATTTCAATGCGTAAACTTAAAGAGATTTTAAGATTAAAATACGGCTGTAAACTCAGTCATCGTCAGATAGCAAAAAGCTTATCTGTTTCACCTTCAATCGTATCTAAATATGCCTGTAAATCAGCAGAGCTAGATATTACTTGCTGGCCGCTTGATGAGAAGTGGGATGATCACTCTCTGCAACAAGCGTTCTTCAAAACAAAGCCTCGACTCAAAGGTTTTACGATCCCAGACTGGTCATTAGTTCAGCAAGAGCTACGACCAAAAACCATGACGTTGTTATTGCTTTGGGAGGAATATAAAGAGCGACATGCGGAAGGATTTTACAGTTACACCCACTTCTGCCGCCAGTACAAGGCGTGGCTTAAATGCCAAAAACCCTCGATGCGACAAAACCATAAAGCAGGAGAAAAACTGTTTGTGGATTACTGTGGCCCAACCATGAGTATTGTTGATGGAAGTACAGGTGAGTGCCGTACTGCACAAGTGTTCGTCGCAGTCATGGGTGCATCAAATTATACCTATGCCGAAGCGACTTACAGCCAGAAACTCGAAGATTGGGTGATGAGTCACGCCCGTTGTTTTGAGTTTCTTGGTGGTGTTCCTGAGCTGATCATCCCTGACAACCTTAAAAGTGCCGTCACCAAACCCTGCCGATATGAGCCTGACTTAAACCCAACCTACCAACAACTAGCGACACATTATGATACGGTCATTGTGCCTGCTAGACCTTATAAACCAAAAGATAAATCCAAGGCTGAAGTGGGTGTACAAATTGTTGAGCGTTGGATCATGGCACGCCTTCGTAATGAAACCTTCTTTAGCTTGCGTCAATTGAACCTGAAGATACAAGCATTACTGGTCGATTTAAATCAGAGGAAAATGAAAAAGCATCCTGGCTCACGGCTCAGTCAGTTTGACGCTATCGACAGACCTGCGCTCAAACATTTACCCACACAGCCTTACAGCTATACATTGGTAAAACAAGTTAGCGTGCATATTGATTACCATGTGGAAGTTGAAAAACACTATTACTCTGTGCCTCACACCTTGATCAAGCAAAAGCTTGAAGTCCATGCCTCAGGGAAATTGGTGACACTCTACCATCAAGGCATACGAGTCGCTGTTCATCCCAGATCATACCGAGAAGGTGCACACACTACGCTTGAACTGCATATGCCTATCGCTCACCAAAAACAACAGCAATGGACACCGCAGCGATTTGAGCGCTGGGCAAGTAAATTCGGCAAATCAACGGAGCAGTTTGTTATGCAATTGATGCAAGCTAAAAAGCATCCAGAGCAAAGCTACCGTGCTTGTATGGGGTTATTAAGCCTAGGCAAGAAGTTTACAGACCAACGTCTTGAAGCAGCCTGTCATCGTGCATTAGCCACAGGTGTTACTCGCGTAAAACAAGTAACAACCATCTTAGAAAAAGGCTTAGATAAGCAACCCTTGCCACAAGCTCAAGGTGATTTACTACAAGATATTGCTCATAAAAATATCCGCGGCAACAACTATTACCATTAATAAAAACTAACAAACCAAAGGAAACCTTATGCAAAACATCAATCAACAAGTCAATAATCAGTTAAGTCACTTAAAGCTAAGCGGTATATGTGATGCGCTATTACAGCAATACGAGCAACCCAATCTATACGTTGAACAAAGCTTCGAAGAGCGGCTAAGTTTATTGCTTGAGCATGAAATAACGCAGCGTGATCAACGTAAAATTGACCGACTAACTCGACAAGCAAAGTTCAGAGTTGGCGGCACGCTTGCTCAACTCAACTATGGCGCAGCACGACAACTCGATAAAACTCAGATCCGTTCATTAGCACAAGGTGAATGGCTTCGCCTTCACCAAAACATTTTGATCACGGGCGCAACGGGGTGTGGCAAAACTTACCTCGCTTGCGCGCTTGGTCAAAATCACTGCCAACAAGGGAGTAGTGTTTATTATTTTAGGCTCAAGGAGCTATTAGAAAAGATGTTCTTAGCGCAAGCCGATGGGAGTTATCGAAAACTGATCAACAAGCTTAGCTCTGCCAATTTACTGATCTTAGATGATTGGGGATTAGAGCCATTAACGGCTCAACAACGCAGTGATTTACTGGAATTAATTGATGCGAGATATGACACAAAATCGACCTTAATTGCCAGCCAATTACCGATAGAAAATTGGTATGAAATGATCGGAGAATCGACACACGCGGATGCGATTCTAGATAGGCTTGTTCACGGAGCAATAAAGTTGGAATTAAAAGGCGAATCGATGCGAAAAAAACTAAATTCCTTGACTGATGCCGATCACTCAAGTTAGATTTTACTGAGGTCTACTGGCAGACAAAAAAGTGATCGGCTTGAATGGTATTGAGCGATCGGCATCATGGTATTACGCAGTAGCTATACAAATCATTAAAATCGAATTGTTAATTGGAGAATTTAGGCGTGGGACAGCAATATTCAGAAATATCTGATAGAAACATTCAATTCATAAAAGAACAAAAAATATATTTCGTTGGCACTGCAACTAAAGATAGCCGAGTAAATATCTCTCCAAAAGGAATGGATTCTTTTAAAGTTCTAGGGCCAAACAGAGTCATTTGGCTTAATGTCACTGGCAGTGGGAATGAAACATCGGCACATATTCAAACAGATAGTCGCATGACAATTATGTTTTTAGCATTTGATGGTAGCCCTAATATATTGCGGCTTTACGGCCATGCAAAAGTTATCCATAGAAATGATGTGGAATGGAACGAGCTATCAGCTCATTTTACGTTACTTCCAGGTACAAGGCAGATATTTGATTTATCAGTAGATATTGTTCAAAACTCTTGTGGTATGTCAGTCCCTTTTTATAGCTATAACGAAGATAGAGAACAACTTAAAGATTGGGCTATTAAAAAAGGTGAACATGGCATTGAAAAGTATTGGGAAAAGAAAAACCAAAAAAGTTTAGATGGTTTAGAGTCTAATATTCTTGAAAAAAACATCATACAAACGGACTGAAAGCCGCTTATAAAACCTAAGGAAATATCGTGCAGCTCTTAGGTCAAAGGTTAATACTATCACCATTCGATAACACCGATTTAGATCTTAATCAAACCTGACAGTCGCAAAAGCCACCATTGCTGTCATAGGAACTTTAAATCAAAACGAATTATCTTGGCTAAATGACTATAGATATTTTGCATTTAGACTTCATATCAAAGCAGTATATTAAAATAAATCTAAACCAGGAATAGCTGAATTTTCAGGATGTAAACAATGATGCAAATAAATAGCAAGACCAGCATCACCTGTCCATAATGTGTATCTACCTTGACCATAATGCAAACGATCTCTCTTACACTGCTCAATAGCATGAATTGCAAATTTTCTAGCCCTATCAAGCCAAATAGAGTTACCCGTTCTTTTATATAAATATAAAAAGGCATAACCGTTGCCTGAAGTACCATGACAAATATTAGAGCCTTTTACTAGTGGACCAGCTTGCCACACTAACTCCCCCGTACTTTCAAGTAATTCATCAAGTAGCTTAGAGTTTGAAGAATTATCTTTGGGTGTCATTGCCATTGCAGTAACAATACCTGCGGCACCATGGCACCACTGTACAAGTAGTTTATCAATATTTGGTTTAGTACATAAAACCCAATTAGTTAAATTAGCTTCTCTTTTGGCTGAAATATTTAGTGTAGAAATAGTTCGGTTGATGATGACTTCACTATAACTACTTGGCAATAAATCAATACCTTGTAGTAGGATGTTTGCGTTACCAGATATACCGTGACAAGCTCCATAATAATGTCGTTTAAGGCCAAACACTTGACTTTGCCAATGCCATTCGCCTGTTTCAGTATCTTCTTTCCAATTATCCATTAATGACTTTGCACCTTTAATGAATATACTTTTCCAGCAGATATCACCTGTATTACGATACAAGGCTAATGCAGCATGCATCATTCCACTTTGCCCTGACGTTATCTCATAAAGAGGAAGATCTACTGTTTCTTCCATACATTTCAAAAGGTATTGAGATACTTCTTGATTATCAGGCTCTGCCAATAATCGAGGTACTAAAATACCTATCTCACCTATTTGCAGACCAGATTCTACTGATACATCAGGAGATTTTATGAATGATGAGTGAACGTCTTCAAGTAAATGTGATAAATCACGTACATCATAACCGTAGTTTTTTAAAATTTGTAAACCATGAATAGCTCCAGCCGCTCCTGCATAGGCAGACCATTTAGGTCCAACTCTAGGGTAACTTTCAGCATCGAGGGGATGTGTCGGCCAACAAGCATTAGGTAACAATGATTGTTCAATATCATTAATAATTGATATTACTTCTTTTTGAACAACATTATGATCCCATAAAGTTACGGTAAGCAATTCATGACGTTCCGTATCAAATAACATTAAATTTTTACTCTCTATATAGAACCACTGTATTTTAATACAGTGGTTCTATGTTTATAAATCGTGTAATAAAAGAATTTAACAAGAAAAACTTTGATAAAGAATTATACGCAGTCTTTATTTAGGATTTAATAATATCTTCTTTTTACTACAGAGAGCAAAATCTATCGTTGCTAACTAGAGCTTAAGGTTCATAGCTAATGTTAAAAATAGAATACCAACGGCATAATGAGCATAGGATATCAAACCTGATTGATTATCTCCTCAACTGGCTCCTGAGCCACCAAAGCGGTCATTAATAGCTTTAATAATACTTATTTTTGAACTGAAAATACAATGAAGATGCGGAGTACCTAGGTGGCTTATTTGTTGTTTTCTTGGCATCGCCATAATAAAAACCTCTCAACTATGTAGGTTGCTTTAACCTTAATTGAGAGGCTAAGTTAATTATCAAAGCGATTAATTTGACCAATTAATATCAACAGTAAATTTTGTTAGACGAGAGTTTTTAGTTCTACATTCATCTCTATCATAGTATGAAGGGCAATCAGAGTTAACCGCAGGGTTATTTACTCGTGAACGTAGCTCTAAATCTATTGTACGTAAAAGTTGGTTATTTACCCCATTATAAACCCCTCCTCCGACCAAAGGAATACCAGACCTCCTGGCCCATAATCAGCAGACGAAAAATTTCCATCTTCATCTACAAGCTTTAAAGAGCATGTACCAGCTAGAGTAGAAGTAGAAACAAATGCGGTAAAAATGAGTGGAACTAATGCATATATCTTTTTCATTATTAAAAAATCCTTTGTTAATATTAAAAATAACAGGGATGCAAAAACTCTGAATAGGAATATTTAGAGTAAATTAATAACAATAATGGTTAGAAATAATAATTACGATCAATGTAATAATTGGATGCTCCCTGCGAAATAAATAGGAACATAGACAAAATTTATTGTCAATAATAATTTTTTTTATTAGGGTCTGTTGATCTTTCGTGGTTAAATTTTGTTCGAGATAAAAGCGTTTTAGTCGCGGCGAGTAGTGTGTAGCCTAGTCACTCTAAGCAAATACTACTCAACAATGAGTAAGACGCTTTTAGCCGAATCCTTCGGACAGCGTTTGTTGGTCATTTGTACGGCGTTATCGCCTTTTTATATGGAACAAGCACATGGCAAAGGCTCTGCCTTGTATAAATACCCAACAAAAAGCTGCAAAAACAATCTCGAAAGATCAACAGACCCTAATAGTTTATGGTAATATTATTATGTTTTTTCAAGATGATGGCACATATTAAAATACGGAATATAGCCACTAGTAAACAAGGATGATAACCAGATGAAAAAAACGGCTTTAGCAGCACTTGCTATACTTTTTACTTTTATCCCGCAAACATTTGCAAATTTTAGCTATACCCCGAAAGACAAAAGTCAGGTTGGTTTATATCTTGGTGGTCAAATTTGGCAAAGTGAAGTAAATGGGACTTTTGGTGAAGAAAGTTCACCCATTGATGTTAATTCCAAAAAAGAACAGCAAACAAACTACTTTGTAGCAGTTAAACATCCTTATTCTTTTCTGCCTAATATACGTATTGAAAGTACTTCGCTTAATACCACAAATAAAAAAAGCTTAACACAAGGATTTAGCTTTGGTGGAGAAAGCTTTCCAACTGGTGACGATATTAATACAAACTTTAGCGTTAGTTATGTCGATTACACTTTATTTTACCAGTTGCTAGATAACAGAAATTTTTCATTTGATTTAGGGTTAACCGCAAGGGATTTTAATGGTGATGTTATAGTGACAGGAAAAAAAATTATTGTTGATAATGATGATGATTGCCCTCAAACGTCACAAAATCCGACTTGTCCTACAACATCAACATCAACTTCAACATCAGTTACTTCTACTGGTAAAATAAAAACCAATGACATCGTACCTATGCTGTATTTTGCAACTGACGTTAGCTTACCGTTAAAGAATATAAGCATATTTGCACAAGGCGATTTTTCATTAAAAGATCACCATAGTATTTCTGATTATCAAGTTGGTTTAAGTTACGATCTACTTGATACCAAAATGGGAGATTATCATCTGACATTAGGATATAAGGTAGTCAAAATGGAATTGGAAAATTTAAATAATTTATACACCGACCTTGAATTTAAAGGTACTTTTGTCGGTTTTATTGCACATTTTTAAATACTGCTGATTTCATGGTGTTTTTATGGCAAAAAGTAAGTTTATAGACAATATGTCACTGGCGGCAATGAGCTTGTAGGTGTCGCATTGACTAACTTATGTGCCACCACAGCAGTCATACAACATTGAACTAATAACGCTAGTGGGAGTTAGTTCCATTTTGGAACGTACTCATACCACTTGATTAGTTCGCTACTAGCGCACTATATTTATCACTGATCGTCGCCAAAGCCACCAAGGAATTATTAATGAAAGTTTATGCAGAAAAACTTGTTGAAACAGTAGTAGATAAGATTTGTGATGTTTGCGAACAGAGCGTTATGGTTGAAGTAAATGAACATAAATATGAAGAATGCGGTGAGTTAAAAGCAAGTTTTGGCTATGGCTCAATAGAGGATGGCAAGGTCTATCAGCTCGACTTGTGTGAGAGTTGCTTTAAAACAGCGCTGTATGCACTGAGAGATCAACGCAGAACAGAGTTCATGTTTGATGAAGCAAAAGATTTGTCAGGTGAAAAGTTCGGATTAGTTTCAGATAGTTTTATGATAGAGCAAGAAGAAATCATTGAAAAAGAAAAAGGATCGGCAGAAAGCATTCTGTCAGATGTTAAGATTAACCAAAATGTCAGTGACGATGAATCTTTACAAGATAGTATTGATGAAGATGTGAGCACTAAGTAAATTTCATTTCAGCAGTTAACATGCATTAGCTCAAACCTGGATTGACACTTTCTGTAAATAGGTTTTGATCAAGCCTGACAGTCGAAAAAGCCACCAAAGCAGTCATTTACGTATTTGTATTGACATGGCTTTAAAGTGCTGATTTGACATTACGCTAATGTTTTTTACTAGTAAATCGTGCCTTTTAAGTGCGAATCACCCAAGCGACTACCCTATTGCTTGAAAAAGAGAGTGATTGCTACTTTAATTATTTTGTACTTATTTAAAAGCGGAAGGCTGAGTAAAATTCAGAATAAAAGGTAGAGATATGCTTAAATTGGTTTTGTGTCTTGTGTCAATATTGATGTTGCACGGGTGCTCTCTTGTTAAATCTAATTTTCAGCCGAAAGGCCAAAAGTTATTAAAGATTGCGCTTATTGCTGACAGTCAATTTTTCAGCAAACAGGCTAGACCATTCAGACCAAAGTCATTATGGAATAGTCAAAGTTCGGACTTCATTACTAATGTAACTTTGAGGACTGTTGTTCAAAATGAATTGTCAGAACATTCATTAAGGGAATTACTAAAGAACACTATTGAGAATAAACAACCAGATATTATCCTTTATCTTGGAGATGGTGCAAATAGTGGTTGCCGTGATGAGTTAGAGCCATTATTCAAAGTTTTAGGGGAGCACGAATTTTCAAGTACACCTATATTTTATGTGCTAGGAAATCATGATTATCTTGGTGCTGGAAATACTTCCAATATATCGACTCGTAATATGCTCTGTACACCTGATGTAATGGATGACTTAAGTAAAACGACACTTAGTTCGAATTCTCTTTCTAAATATTCAGCTATCAAGATGATTCATAATTTCAATTATCGTTCTGTCGATAAAATATCGACTCTAGGGTTTGAATATGTAGATAATTATTCAGATAGTTTAGTTGAAGCTTGTGAAAAAAATGGAGTCGTTCAACATGGCGAATCAGATTGCTTCTATGCTGCATATTTAGAAAATGACTTTATAGAACTATTTCTTTTAGATAGCTCAAACTATGGGAATGAGAGCATACTTTATAGTAAGGTTAAGCAAGCTGTTATTGAGTTTAAAGACCATTCTTTTTCAGGAATATCAGGTTTTATAAGTTCCAAACAATGGGAGTGGCTTACTAACGTTAGAAAAAAAAGAGCTTTTAATAGAAGAATGGTTTTTGCTTCACATTACCCGCCAAGTGATATAGGTATATTCGGTAATAATACTAAGTCTATGACTGTTAAAGGGGGAAAAAGAGGTAGAGCTATTTACTTTAACAAACAACATAACAAAATGGTAAAGCCATTATTTTCTTTGATTAAAAATTCAAGTGATATGCCCGTGTGGTTGTCTGCACATACACATGTTAGACAACCTGAACTTAGTGGTTTTGCTAATATACTGGTCAGAAACTATACGGCAAAAGATAGACGAAAGGTCAGAAAATTTCATACATTTAATGTTGGTTCCACAACGGACTATGATCAACATACATTGGTTATCGATTTGCATGAAATATCCGCAACATCTCAAGCTGTACGTTTGATTGATGAAAGTCAGGAATCAACATGTGGCGACCTCATTTTAAGAATAGAAAAGCACATTTCCGCTAACGAAGAAAAATATATGCCTGTGAAAACCAAATCTTCTTATTTATCTTATGTTGGCATGACTACAGATTACAGAACATGGGAGTACGGTGATTACATAAATGCTGCTAAAAATCTTAAAAATTTGATGACTAAATTAGAATTAAATAGGTTAGAAAAAAGCTGTTTAATCTATACGGCTGCAAAAAATGAAGACGATGCATTCAGCTTAGACAAATAGAGCTAAACAGATTATCAATCCATTCAAAAGGACAGATTAAAGATAGAGCCTAGTCATAGCTAATTCTTGCTATGTGGTAGAAATTTCAATAACGGAACATGCACCAATGGCAACTTTGTTTAGGTTTGTTTGTCACCAGCCGCCAATCTCAAGCCAAAGAAGCACCCTCCATCCTAGTCAGGCTGGTGTCGAACAAAGCTCCATTGTGGAAACCGCGAGAACTAGATGCTTACTATGGGGATTGTTATATTGTGGCTGTTGTTAAGTGAGAAAATACTGAAAACATTGAAGGTTGATAAGCTATTTCATTGAGCATAAATCACTTTTATGTGGATTTTCTTAATTAAAGTATAGTTTGTTTTGTCGATTTCTTTTCTTTAGGCAAAGTTATCCCTTATCAAGTATTCGATAATTTTTAATACCTTGTCACGCCTATTAATTCACAAGTTTCATCGGTGGTGCCCGAGGTTTCAACTGACTGATTAAGATTTCGTTGATCACCATCGGCCCACCGCATTCTGGACAGACAAAGACTGGCCCTTGCTTAATAGGCTTTTCTTCAACTAAGTCCTTAGTTTCAGGAATAACTTCAATCACGTTGAGTAATTGACGAGCCTTCACCAAGTTCTTTTTACAACCCGTATTGGCGATCAAACCATAGTGACGAATGCGATGAAAACCTGAAGGTAGTGTGTGTAGCAAAAACCTGCGAATAAACTCATCATTATCTAACGTCATGGTTCGATAATGGCTAGAGGTTTTAGCACGGTAGTTTTTACAACGAAATGTCACACCATTGCTATCACACTTAACTAAGCGACTATTCGATATAGCTACTCGATGGGTATAACGCGACAAGTAGATGAATACTGCTTTTGGCCCAGAAAATGGACGCTTAGCATAGACAATCCACTCTTTTTTGCGTAATGGCGTAAGCCATTTAGCAAACAACTGCTCATTTTCGAGCTCGACATCGTTACCGAAAAACATCAGTGAGTTACTTTGATATGCCTGAGAGAGTTTTTCTAGATACAAGCGTCGAAACAATCTTGATAGCACGCGAACAGGAAGAAAGAAGCCTGATTTACATGATACCCAGTGCTCTGAGTCAGCAGATAAACCACCACCAGGAACAATACCATGCACATGCGGGTGATGAGTCATAGCACTGCCCCATGTATGCAGAACAAATGTCACACCTAGTTTGGCTCCAAGACGTTTTACATCAGCACCAATCGTCAGTAATGTTTCTGCGGCTACTTTCAACAACAAACCATACATCACCGACTTGTTGTAATACGCTAAGTTGGCAATCTCTTTGGGCAAAGTGAACACCAAGTGATAATAATCCACTGGCAACAGTTGTGCTTGCCTGGCTTCAAGCCATCTTTTTGCCGAGCTTGCTTGGCATTTAGGACAATGACGATTACGGCAGGAGTTGTACGATATGTGAATGTGCTCACATGATTGGCAACGTAATATATGCCCACCGAGTACTTGCGTTCGACAGTTTTCAATCGCTGACATGACTTTCAATTGGCTTAAGCCTACATGCCCTTGATGAGTGTCACGCCATTGTTGCCCATGATGACGAAATATATCGGCTATCTCTAACTGAGGACGAGTCATGATAAACGCTCACGACTTATCCTTATATTTTGTTTTATCCTTATTTTCTAGGGCATCAAGCGGGCTGATAACTTCGCGTAACAGATTAGTGGCAACTTGTGCATATAAAGCAGTGGTGCTTAATCTAGAGTGACCGAGTAAGACTTGAATGACGCGAATATCAACATGTGCTTCGAGTAAATGTGTGGCAAAACTATGTCGTAAGGTATGCATAGAGACTTTTTTATTAATCCCTGCTAGTTTAGCTGTTTCTACACATATTCGACTTAATTGTCGAGCAGACATAGGGTTCATGGGATCAAGTCCTGGAAACAACCAACCCTCACGATACATTTGTCCGTGTTTATTGGCAAAGCACCACCAATGTCGTAAATGCTCAAGCAAGGCGGGAGAAAGTTTTGCATATCGATCTTTGTTTCCTTTGCCTTGCTCAACACGAAGTACCATGCGCTCGCTGTCTACATCACTAACTTTCAGAGATACTACTTCGCTAACGCGAAGCCCCGCACCATAAGCTACAGAGAATGCGGCATGATATTTTGGGTGTGCGGCTACCGCAAGAAAGCGTTTCATTTCTTCAAGATTCAATACGACAGGTAAGTTACGTGCAACAGGAATAGTGCTTAACTTTGTGACAAGTTGTGGGCTATCTAACGTGATTTGATATAAGAATTTCAAACCAGAAAGGATGCCATTAATGGTTGTTCCCGTAGCTCCATCATTCACCAAGAACAATTGAAATTCACGCAACTCTTCATGAGTTGTGTTCTCAGGCGAATGTTGTAAATACTCACATAAGCGATTAATGGCTCGGATGTAAGATATTTGGGTTTTCGTGGCAAGTTTGCGCAGACTCATATCTTCGTTAATGCGTTGATGAAGGGCTGGGTCAAAATGTATTGAAATGTTCATAGTAAATACTCCTAGCAAATTGAGGCACAATACCTCAATGCTAAGAGTAGAAAAGAATACAGAAGTTAGAGAATGACACTGGACTAGAAAAGAGCACCATTACCGCGGGAGCGGTTTAGTTCTTTGAGCTTATAGGTGTCACATTGACTGACCTATTTGCCACCAAAGCAGTCATAGACACTTTAAATAAAAGAGGCTGTTGAGACGATCAAATAGTCATACCATTCTTATGCAGCAGGCTAACTTTTGATAATAATCTTCATTCATACTGATTGATACCTAAAGGTTACCATTGACAACTTAGGGTATCACAAGCAACCTACAGGTATCATTTTTGTGTTAATGGAATAAATCAATGAATACTCAAATCATATCGACAGCAATAAACGAACAGATTTTCTTAAAAAGAAATTCACTATTAGGGATATTTGTAGGGTTAATGTTTATATCTTCTCCCTTATACAAATTACTTGAGCCTTTTATTACTCTATATGATTGGTTATACATAACCTTAGGTCTATTAAGTATAGTTTTAGGTATATCTATTGTTTTTACATTATTTAAAACAATAAAATCAATGGGAAATATGGATAGATATACAATATGGTATAGTCATTTTAATGATGAGTATTTTAATCATATTAACAATAAAGGGTTTAAATATTCATTCAATACTTCCTGTGCTTTCCTTGTGTTTTTTTCTGTTTTCGGTCATCACTTTCAAAGCTTTTTAGTTAATCTATCCTTTAGTGACTTTGCTGAGTTTACACTTGGGCTGTCATTTATCAGTTATAGCTTACCAATATTACTTCTATTACGAGGCGAAGATGAATAGTCAATTAGATAATAATATTGCGAAATTACGGAGTAAAAGGAAGGTTTCTCAACAGCAACTTGCTGACTTAATTGGCGTGTCTAGAAAAACAATTAGTACAGTCGAAACAGGTCGTTTTACTCCATCAGTTGTTATTGCTCTAAAACTTGCTAGGTATTTCGAAGTTCCTGTAGAGTCAATATTCGCATTAGATGAATAAATAAAGTCCAATAATTTTATTTATGCTTTTAACTTGTAGTTATAAGTTGAAAAAGTAGATTTCAACACGATTCAGCTAACGACTGCTTTGAGCTTAAACCAGACCCACAAACGAGCAAATATTTTCAATAATATTACACTAAATATGCTCATGGCTTTGCAAAGGCTTAATGTCCGCAATTGGCTCAGCCTGTGTGAAAACGTTTTGATCACTTTTTCGAATAAGTACCGAATACTTATGGTCAGTCAATCTCAAAACAAGATAATAAATCACTCTATATTTGCTATAAAATTCATTAGGTTAATTGATTATATGTTGGCTATATGTCACGTCATATTAAAGGTTCATCTCGCTCCCAAGCAACCCTCTTTCCAGAAATGCTTGAAGATTTTGTCGCTAAAGAAAGTCCTGTTAGAGTAATTGATGTATTTGTCGATGAATTAGATTTAGAAAGCCTTAGTTTTAAAGGAGTTCAATCTAAAGCAACTGGACGTCCTGGTTATCATCCCGCCATATTACTCAAGATTTATATCTATGGTTATTTAAACAGAATTCAGTCGTCACGCTGCCTAGAGCGAGAGACACAACGTAATGTTGAACTTATGTGGCTCACAGAACGTTTGTCACCAGACTTTAAAACGATTACTGACTTTAGAAAAGATAACCATCTTGGAATTAAAAACGCCTGTAAAACGTTCGTTCAAATGTGCCATAAATTCAATATATTTAGTGAAGCGACCGTTGCCATTGATGGTAGTAAATTTAAGGCGTCCAATAACAAAGATAAAAACTATACACCGGGTAAAATAAAGTCACATATTGAGCGAGTAGAAAAACATATTAATAATTATTTTCAGCAACTTGAACAATCCTGACACAGGGGGAGTTCATCAAAATACTCTTCCCAACAAGTTTCTCAATTTTTTTTGTAATGAAAATTTAATCTAGAATGTGTCCAATTACTCGTCGACAACGCTTAACAAGCCATTAGTTATATATTTCAGTATTAAATAAAAATGGTGTTAGATTATAAACATCGCACGTTGAAAACGTTGTGTATAAGAGACAGACTTACATCCATGTAGGCAGGCATTGAATGAAGAGAGTGGTTATTCTCGACAACTGATCCTGCGTTGTTCTAATGACTCACATCCCTGTGAGAACCTTATCGAAATCAATAACGCGGCCTGTAAGCCTTTTAAAATCAACCTTCGGGAATAAACTTAATAGACTTGGTATTAGTTATAAATTAGACCAATAAACACGATATCACTTACTATCTATCGTGCTCATCAATAGTGGTAATTGTATAATATTACTAATAATTAACTTTCAGTTGTTTCTCGATAATAAACCATTAAAGAGCCGGAAACATTGCCAACCGTAACTTCTTTAATAAATTGATAGTTTACATCATTGAAAAATGCTTTATATTTTTTACTGGTCGCATAAACAGCAACACCTTCACTATCTTTATGCTCAGCTAGGATAGTATTTACCGCTGCCATAAGGTAGTGACCAAAACCATGATGTTGATGTAGCGGATGTATGGCGATAAAAGACAGCATGTGGAATTTTTTCAACGGTACCGCGCCTAAGACAATCTTTTCTTTTTCAATCATTTGTTTGGTGCCAAAATATCCAGCACCAAGTAACATTTTTAAACGCCAATGCCAAAAACGCTCAGATGACACACCTTCTTCTGGATTATTTAAACAAGCAGCACCGACCATAGTCTCACCTAAATATAAACCGATCATTGGCTGTTTTGCTTGCCAAAAAGCATTAAGCTCCTCGCGAATAGATGCACGCAAACGTTGTTCATAATCAACTTTATCAGCAGAGAATATTTCAAGAAAAACAGGATCATCATGGTACGCTTGATATAACAAGGATGCGGCTAATTTCAAATCTTCAGCCGAAAGGTAAGCGGCTTTTATATCGACGTTGGCTTTATCAATGACAGCTGATGACATCTAGAATTCCTTATTCAAGTAAGACAATTTTTTTTGTTTTTATTTGTTCACCATATCAGGATAGTAGAAATCAGGTCAAATGTTATTACTTTAGCGAAACACTAAATTACGCTATTTTCGTTAATCGAACACACTATTGTAGCTAAATAGCGTAACTTGGCGAGGTTAATTATGTGTATTAAGGTGTCAATATTGCCTCAAATACGACGATATAATAGTAATAATAAACTAACAATTAATAACCAACTACTACTGCCTCCGTGTTCAGCATAGTATTCGACTTCAATATATTCAGGATCATAGTCAGCACTTTCTAATGGTAAGGCATAAAGCATATTATTATCATTTGCGCTATAAGTTGCTACAACATCACTATAACCCACTTCATATAAGTCAATTAATACGTCGTAATGCTCAGCTAGGTACCCCGAATCTAATTGAGTAACGACCTCAAATTCATCTTCTGTATCTTCTCCTGTAATAAGAAAATTGTCAGTAGAAAAGTATAAAATCCAAGGCCCACCATTTTGACTTAAATATAACTCAGCGTAAACAAGTGCCTGTTCGTTCGCAATTGGCGATAGTATATCGGCGTCGAAAGTAACACTAAAAGTTTGGTAATAACCATCTTCATCAATATCTGAGATCAATTGGCTATAACCGGTGTAAATTGAAAAGCTATAGTGTGACATCCTACTATACTCAAGACCATCGTTCGATAATGTTGTTGCTAGCACTTGTTTTTCTTTTTGCTGATGAACAGCTTTAATATCGACGCGATCCATACCTTTAGATGCTATTTTTTCGCTTACCAATTTAATTTGCTCTATCAATATTATTTTATTCTTTTCACCAGTGGGCATACGCTGTTTTAGTCCTCCGATGGAACGACTTTCACCGTTATTTTTTGCAGGACTTTCGGCAAAAGACATTAGACTTACCAATAACGAAGCCAAAGTTAAGTACATTACTCTTTTTAATTTAAACATAAATAAACAACCTCCATATAAGATATGACGCTTATTTAACCTCAATAATACTGAACTGAAACTGAACAATGTTCATTAATAATTAAGGCGTCAACATGCTGTTAAGTAATAAACTCAGGCAACTTATGTTCAGAAAGCATTCAGTTTAAATCTTTTACACTATGCCCTACTTGGATTACGTTACTCATTCTTTTAAACTGTTTAATTATGTCGTATTGATTAGGTGTCACAATGAAAAAGCAATTATTTATTCTAAGCGTAATAGCCTCACTAATAGCAACGCCTGTGTTTGCTACACTTGAGGTTGCGCCTAATAACATAATGATTGTAAAAGCTAAGTATGCACAAACGAACAATACTAAATCACTTAGTCCGCAACAAGCTGCTCGTATAGTCAAAAACAAATTCGGCGGCAAAGTGCTAAAAGTTAGCAATAGTGGAGCTAAAAATAACCCAAGTTACCGAGTGAAATTACTTAAAGATAATGGTCATGTGATTTCTGTCAATGTTGACGCCAAATCAGGCCGTATATCAGGATATTAATCAATGCGTATATTGCTCATAGAAGATGATGAAAACTTACAAAAACACATTAAAGAACATTTGATCGCGGCAAAATACAGTGTTGATGTTGCCAGTGATGGCGAGTCGGGTTTATTTCAAGGTCAGGAGTTTCCTTATGATGCTGCTATTATAGATTTAGGTTTACCAAAGCTTGATGGCGTTAGTGTTGTGAAATCATTGCGTGAGCAAAACTTCACTTTTCCGATATTAATATTGACCGCGCGTGGCAGCTGGCAAGATAAAGTTTCGGGCTTAGATGCGGGCGCTGATGACTATTTAACTAAACCTTTTCACACTGAAGAACTATTAGCTAGATTAAATGCCTTAATTCGCCGCAGCGCTGGACAAGCCAGTCCGTTAATCGAAAATGGACCATTTTCAATAAACACGGCGAGTATGCAAGTTAGCGTTAATCAGCAAATCATTTCGCTAAGTAGTTATGAGTACAAATTATTTGAATATTTAATGCATCATCTAGGTGAAGTGAAATCCAAAACGCAATTAACTGAACATATTTACGATCAAGATTTTGACTTAGACTCCAATGTCATTGAAGTTTTCATTCGTCGATTACGAAAAAAGCTTGATCCCGATAATCAGTATCAGTTTATTGAAACCTTACGCGGCCAAGGCTATTTACTAAAAGATTTAACATCAATGTCGTCATAATCAGTTCGTTGTCAAAACAAGGTAAGCCTAGTTGTTAAATGCCCTAAAAATGTCACTAAAAGGTGCTCTAAACTCATTAAAAACTAGAGTACTATTTAGTGCTTTGTTAATGATTTTCATCTTGCTACCTATCGTTGGCATAATTATCAGTAATGCTTATGAAAAGCACATGGTTGCTAGCCTTGAAAACGAACTTTCAGCTTATTCATACTCAATTTTAGCTATTATTGAAGTAGAATATAATACCCTAATAATGCCAGAGCAATTATTAGAAACCCAATTCAATGTCAGTCAATCAGGCTTATATGCAGCGCTAACCGCTAGTAAAGTAACTAAAGATAATAATTCTGTCGATAAAAACTTGCTGGCTTCAGAACAACTTTGGAGTTCTCAGTCCTTGTTATCGCCATGGCAAGCAGATAATTTTCAACAACCAATACTAGGAGATAGTGCCTTCTATCAAGCTGAAATTGCGCAGAAAATGCATTTTGTTTATAGTTTAAGTGTCAGTTATGGTAGTGAACAGCACCCTTTCCCGATGACCTTACATATCATTAAACAGCAAGACAATTTAACTAGCATGATGGCAGAGTTTCATCGCCAACTACTATTGGGCTTAGTCGGTTTGATGTTAGTGTTATTAATGATCCAATATCTTTGGTCATTATGGACTTTAAAACCTCTGCAAACATTACAAACCGAACTTAGCCATGTCGAGCAAGGTAAAAGTGAGCGCCTTACCGGTATTTATCCAACTGAATTAAGCCAAGTTACCGAACAATTAAACTTATTATTAAGTGCAGAGCAAAAGCAACGTCAACGCTACCGAAATGCCCTGTCAGATCTCGCTCATAGCTTAAAAACACCATTAGCTGTAATGCAAACTCAAGCACAATTGTCCGCACTGACCCAAGAGCAAATAACTATTATCAATACAATCATTGAACATCAACTGGGCAAAGCACAAAGTGCCGGAAAATCCTCATGGTATTTAGGTACAGCAGTCGCTCCCATTACTAAGAAATTAATTGATAGTCTGAAAAAAATATATCAAGACAGAAACTTATTATTTAAGGTCAATGTTAGCTCAGAGTGCAGCTTCAAAGGCGATGAGGCTGATCTGTTAGAGATACTCGGCAATCTATTAGATAATGCCTGCAAGGCCGCAAATAAAATTATTCAACTGGATGTCAGCCGCAATAGTCAGGGGCTGACTATTGTCATTCAAGATGACGGAGCAGGCATAGCCCCCGAAATGAGAAATAATATATTACAACGTGGTACTCGAGCTGACACATATCAACATGGCCACGGCATTGGTTTAGCCATAGTTCGAGATTTAGTGAATAGTTATCAAGGTAGTATACTCATTGAGTCATCACAGCAGCTATCTGGGGCAAAATTTACCCTGAACTTCCCCGTATAGAAATACTTATGCTTTATTATTGAGTGTTCAGCAGACGTTCAGTTTACAGAGCTTAATATTATCAACAGAATTTAAAAAGTCACCTGAGCAGTTTTAAAACTAAGTTGCTCATCATAGATGACCTTTTAAGCACCCAGCATTAAGGAATGGTAATATGCAAAAATTTAACTTCAAACGTTCATTAAGCTTTCTGGTTTTCTCGCTATCAAGTGCATTGCTTTTTTCAACACCTGCGCTTGCTATTGGCAATATCAATGATGACACCTCCTCTGCTCTGCAAACCGATAATAATAGCGTTTTTAGCAAGGCAGAATTAGAACAAATGTTAGCGCCTATAGCCTTATACCCTGATGCTTTGCTTACCCATATTTTGATTGCTACTACCTATCCTATTGAAGTTGTTGACGCAGAACGTTGGATAAATAAAAACAAACAGCTAAGTTCTGAGGCACTGCTCGATGCTGCAGAAAATAAAGATTGGGATGCGAGTGTTAAAGCTTTACTACCTTTTCCAAGTGTTCTAAAAAAACTGAGTGAAGACCTACATTGGATGCGTAATCTAGGTGATGCTTTTTTACAAGATGAAGCGTTAGTACTTGCTAGCGTACAAACCTTACGTCAACAAGCAGATCAAGCCGGCAACCTTGAAAACATGAATAATGTTAAGGTTGTTCGTGACACTCAAACAATTATTATCGAGCCAAAACAAAACAATATAATTTATGTGCCTTATTATGACACCCGAGTTGTTTACGGGCATTGGCGTTGGTCGCATTATCCACCTATTTTTTGGCGTCAACCTCAACACTTTACTTCACATCACGGGCCTTATTATTGGCATAACCCAGTGCAACTCAGTGTCGGATTATTTTTTGGTGCCGTGCATTGGAGCAATCACCATGTTGTAGTTCAGCACCAGAGTTCTCGCTATTATAAACATCATAGCAATAAAAAAGTGTCGACAAGTTATCAAGCTAAACGTTGGCAGCATAACCCTCGCCATAGAAAAGGCGTTGCTTATCGTACCTCACATATACAGAAAAAATATCGTAGCCATACACCGAGTGTTCAGCAACATAAAATGCTGCGTTCAAAACAAAAACACTTTGTTGATAGCCACCAATACACAAAAAAAAACAGCAGTAGTAAGCATCAAAATTTACAGTATAAGTTAAAAGTTAACCGCGCAGTAAAAATTGATAATCATCAGAATAAGAAAAAAGTTCTTACTAAAAGTATGCCGTATACAGATAACAAATGGCGAGAAACGCCACCAGCAAACATCAAAGCACGGGGGAAACATCTAAGATCGACTAAAACGGCAGAAGTTATTCCGAAAAAATTTAGTCATCAAACTGAGCAGGTTAAATACGCAGACAGAAAAAGTCATCGAAAAATAAGCGAAAAAAACACTCATCAAGCGTCAAGTACAAAAGTAGCCGGTAATAGGCATAATCAAAGCCATAAAGTTCAACACAGTAGCAAGACAAAGAGCAATAAATCTCAACAACAGAGCGTAAAACAGCAAAATTAATCTTTATGCCCATTGAGCCTGGTGGCGGTTACATTAGAAAAAATCAATACCTTACAACTTAAAAGTAAAAAAAAGCAATATCGTTAAACGACATTGCCTTTTTTAACTTATACCAATTCTACTAAGTTTCTTCCCACTCAGTGACATTTAAAAGCTTTAGCGGCACAGCTTCACAGTTCCAGACTGAACCTAAGTACATCCATGAAGGCAAGGCATTGATTTAAGATAATGATATTCTCGACAACTGCTCCAGCGTTGTTCTAATGACTCACATCCCTGTGAGAACCTTATCGAAATCAATAACACGGCCTGTAAACCTTTTAAAATCACCCTTCAGGAACAAACTTAACAGAGTTAGTATTATTGTCCTGAAGCAACTTCAATTCAAAAGCGAGCTTTGGTGAATAAATCTAGCGTTAATCTATAGCGGATATTGAGCAACTTAACTATTAATTACCGCAGACCTGAAAAGTATTGGCTAACTAGCGCTTATTGAGTGCACTATTCAATTGCTGTTAATTTACTATCCACGAAAACAAGCTTTGTGCACTCATCTTTAGTCGTTAAACCATCTTTATGTAAGCGATGTGTACGATAATAAACGACATTAACCGTTTTGCCATTCTCTAAATAAGTTTCATTAAAATCAGCAACCCCCATTTCACGAGTAACATCAGCGAAAGCTGTATTTAATTGAAGACGAGAAATTTTCTTTCTATTTTCGTATTCTCTGTCTTCAAAGCTACCCGAAATTGAATGGCCGTCTTCACCGCCAACAGCAATTACACAACCGGTTAAGCCTAATGTTAACGGTGCAACAATGATTAATGCTAATAATGATTTTTTCATTTTATTTTTCTCTCACTAAAAAGTAATTATTTCATACAGCTATTAGCAAATGTCAAACCACTTTTATAAGTTATTGATTAGAATAAACATTAAAAATTAAAATAGAAATAACTCAAGACATGATTAGTCTTTTTCGCTAAAATATTACCTCTTTCACATTCGAGTTATGCTTTATGACTATATCTGATGAAATTTCCATCATCGCTAACAAACTTGCCAACGAAGGTAAAACACCAAGTGTCGCATTAATTAAAAGCCAACTGAGTCAAACAACACCATTACCTAAAATTATTGCCGTGTTAAAAAACTGGCAACATGAGCCTACATTTATACAAGCTAAACAGCATGATAAAACAATTAAAGCCCCAACGAAGCAAGTGCCAGATGATGAAACAGTAGCCTTATTAATCAATAAGGCCTTAATACCACTGCAACAAGAAGTTGAGCAATTAAAACAACAAGTCAAACAGCTACTAGAGATTCAACAAACGAAGAAATAATAAAATATAGGCCCAATATCACTTATAGATGACCCTATTAGTTAGTTTCTAGCGCTTTGGGTGGTATCCGAGGCGTGAGTTGCTCAATGAAACCGGCAAGTGTATCTGCTAATTTTTTATGCGGCTCACAACCGACCTTTTCCACCCAAACGGCTCCAGTATCATTGCTTATTGAAATAATGTGATCGTCATCATCGGTCATAGCAAAAAATACTGTTAACTTTTGCTTTAATTTTATTTTCATTAAGATGTGACCAATGATATTTTCCTGAAGCCGTGCGAAATCTTTTAAGTTCCAAGCAAATAATAATGATAAATCGCCTTCAACACAGCTAGCATCCAAACTATCACTATAAATAGCGGTAAAATACGCTTTAATGTCATGATGAAGTTTAACTTCTAAAGCTGCTTCAACATTATCAAACGTCAGCGTTTCCGTTACTTTGATAGGCTGCCACAAAGAAAAAATATCTTGATGCACACCTTGCTCACAAGGAGACGGCCAATCTTCAGCTTGTTCAGTAATTGGCAAATGCTGAAATCTTTGTTGATAATCTTGTAGATAATCTTGAGAGAAGCGCCATACAAGTTCATCGAGAGCAAAATTTGATATTTTCATCTAAGCAAAAAATCCTATAAAATAAAACAAATATCGATATTGTGACAACCAGAGAAGAAATCACTCAAAAATGAGCACTTATACAAACGCAAAAGAATTAAGTAACTTAGTTCTTGGAAAAACAACAGACTATTGTAGCCAATATAACCCAGAATTATTGCAAGCGGTACCAAGAAGCTTAAATAGAGACAGCTTAGGTTTAAAAGCTGAGCAGCTGCCTTTTGTCGGTGAAGACGTTTGGTATGGTTATGAATTGTCGTGGTTGAACGATAAAGGCAAACCCGTGGTTGCTGTTGCTGAGTTTAGCTTTCCGTGCACCAGTGCTAATATTGTTGAGTCAAAGTCATTTAAATTATACCTAAATAGTTTTAATCAAACAAAATTTTCTTCTTGGCAACAGGTTGAATCAGCCTTATCTGCTGATTTATCCGCTACTGCTGACGCTATTGCAAACGTCAAGCTATTCCCGGTCAATAACTGCCCTGCTCTTGCCCTATCAGCTGATAATGCCTTATGTATAGATGACTTAGATGTTGAGATCAATCACTACCAGCTAGCACCTGAAATATTGAGTACAGCAAATCGAAACCAAGAAAGTCAGGTTGAAGAATATTTAGTTTGCCACCTATTAAAATCAAACTGTTTAATTACCAACCAACCAGATTGGGCGAGTATTTATATAAACTATAGGGGCAAACAAATTTGCCATAAGAGTTTATTAAAGTACTTAATTTCTTTTCGTCAACATAATGAATTTCATGAACAATGTGTTGAGCGTATTTTTTGTGATATTCAGCGTTTTTGTGAAATTAAAAGCTTATCAGTTTTTGCCCGATATACTCGTCGAGGCGGTTTAGATATTAACCCTTTTCGCTCAACCATTGAGAAAAAAGCACCGAAACTAAGAACCTTAAGGCAATAAACTAAAATAACGTATACTTTTTAGACAATTAAGTAATAAATACAGGCTTGTACTCGCTTTTTATCTTTAGCATATAGCTATTATTAGCATATACTGAAGATATAGCTTTGCTCTTGATGTTAGAGTTATCAGTAACGCGCCTTTTACATCCGTTAGCCTATATTTTAGGGAAAAACATTTTATGAGCGAAAATTCTGTCGCGGAAAAAACCATAAATCATTTAAAGGTACGGCTTGATAGTGCGATTAGTGCTCGTAGCGAGCTCGAAGAAGAACTCAGCACACAATCTGCTTTGTTGACAGGATTTATAGGTAAATTATCGCAAGCTTGTAAAGGCACTGATATATTACTTGATCATAAATTAGCGAAGTTACGCACTGCGCTAAAAAAATCAACTAGTTTTGCTGAGCTAGAATATGAAATTAAAGCCATATCAGCATTATTGCAGCAACATGCTCAGCTAAACGACAAAACCATAGTAAAAATACATGAACAATTACAAAGTTCTGCTACGAGTTTAAAAAAAATTAAAAACATGCCGGCAAGTAACCGCCGTCAATTAAAAATACTAATTGATAAAAACCAACAAAGCCAAGCCACACTAGTTCAATATGTGCCTTTGATGAGTGAGTTTATTGCTTTTTATGCTAATGCATTAGAACAAGCAGAACATAACCAACTAACTATAAGTCCCCTCAATAGTAGTAGCTCAAAAGCCGCTCACAAAACCAATAGTATTGATAGCAACGGTATCACCTCGCCAGCGCTCCAACATGACCAAAATGCATCGTTAGAATTGCTCGAACGATTCAATACTATCCTTAATAGCTTAGCCGCTTCCACCAAGCATAAGTCTAATATCAGTGAGATAAAATCAAGTTTGAAAGGTAAAATTTCAAATCATATCTTGATGACTAAATGCCTCTGTGTTTTTGATCTTATCATAGAAGATTTAAAACTAGAGCGCAGCACTGCAAAATCATTTTTATCTTCATTAAGTGAAACCTTAGCGTCTGTCCAAGCCTCAGTAAATTCAGCAATTGCCAATACAACGACATCAAACATCAAAGGTAAAAAACTTAATTTAGAACTCAAAGATAAAATAAGCGAAATGAGTATCGGCATTAACGGCGCGAGTTCGTTAACTGAAATAAAAGTAGATGTGAATGAAAAGTTGCAAGCAATTGCGAAAACATTCGATAAAAAAACAAAATTAGAAGAGAAGCAAAGCTCAGTCTTACAAGAAAAGTTAAATAAAATGTCCGCTCAAGTTGAGCAACTAGAACTTCAAAGCCAAAATTTTGAAAAGCGTATTCAAGCACAACAGGCCAGAAGTTTGCAAGATGCCTTAACCAAATTAGGCAATCGTGCGGCATTTGATGAACACTTTGCCAAAGAGATTGTCCGATACCATCATAAGAAATTTGACTTAGCGATTACCGTTATCGATTTAGATGACTTTAAACGTATTAATGATTCTTATGGTCATACTGCTGGCGATAAAACCTTGCAAGTTATTGCTAATACCTTAAAAAAAATTATCGCTGAAGATGCCTTTATCGGTCGTTATGGTGGTGAAGAATTTGTACTAATCTTTAGCAATATAGATAAAATAACAGTCATAAATAAACTCAACGTATTGCGGAAAAAAGTGGCAAGTTTACCTTTCACCTTTAAAAATAATCGTGTCAACATTACGCTTTCTATTGGGGTAACCATGATAGAAAGTGATGATAATGTACATTCCGCATTTGAACGGGCTGATATCGCATTATACCAAGCCAAAAAAGACGGAAAAAATAGAGTTATTTACGGATAACAATAAGATTGAGGAAGTAAATTTATGCATATTCAAATTAATCCCGTTGGCAAGATGAATTTGCTGTCTCAAGCTGAAGTTGATGACTTACAGCACTCAGCAAGCAGTGAACTTTATAACCTTTATCGTAATTGTTCGTTAGCGGTACTAAATGCTGGCAGCCATACCGATAATGCCGAAGATATTTATCAGCAATATACCGACTTTAAAATAAAAGTATTAAGACGTGAACGCGGTGTAAAACTAGCGTTGGATAACCCCCCTGAACATGCTTTTGTTGATGGCGTGATCATAAAGGGTATTCAAGAACATCTTTCTGCAGTTTTACGTGATATTCTATTTATTGGTGATCGTTACAACACCAACACTAAAAAAGCTGAAAGTATCACCAATATTACCTTTGATATGCTGCGTAATGCTAACGCAATTATTCCCGATAGTCCGCCTAACTTAATTACCTGTTGGGGTGGCCACTCAATTAACAGTACAGAATATAAATATACTAAAGAAGTTGGCTATCACTTAGGGCTACGGGGTTTTAACATTTGTACAGGTTGTGGCCCTGGTGCAATGAAAGGTCCGATGAAAGGTGCGACATTTGGTCATGCCAAACAGCGTAATGCTACTGGCCGCTATTTAGGGTTAACAGAGCCAAGTATTATCGCAGCAGAACCACCAAACCCTATCGTCAACGAGCTAGTTATCATGCCTGACATTGAAAAACGTTTAGAGGCCTTTGTTCGTATGTCGCATGGTATTATTATTTTTCCTGGTGGCGCAGGTACCGCCGAAGAGTTACTCTACATTTTAGGCATCATGCTACACGTAAAAAATCAAGCTCAAAAGTTACCTATAATATTAACCGGACCGATTGAAAGTGCTGAATATTTCCAGCAAATTGATAACTTTATTGCTGCAACATTAGGTGAAGAAGCACAACAGCTTTATAAAATCATTATTGATGATGCTGAACAAGTCGCCAAAACCTTAATATCAACAACAGAAGAAGTTGTCGCGCATCGAAAACTGACTGGCGATTCATACCACTTTAACTGGTCGCTGGTTATTGAGCCTGAATTTCAACAGCCTTTCGAGCCAGATCATGCCAATATGGCATCGCTAGATTTACACCATAACCAAGGCATAGCTTCATTGGCTGCCAATTTACGTCGCGCATTCTCAGGTATTGTTGCCGGTAATGTCAAAGCAAGCGGTATCAAGTCAATTCGAGATCATGGCCCCTTTATCATCAGTGGTGACAGTGAAATGATGGCATTAATGGATACCCTGCTAACTTCGTTCGTTAAACAGCAAAGAATGAAATTACCCGGTAGTAAATATGTCCCTTGTTACAAGGTCATTGAAGGTTAATTATATGAGGGTTCATTTAATATTGATTGATGCTTTAAATTTGATCAGAAGAATTTATGCTGTACAAGAACGACCATTTCTCTTAAATAATGAATTAGCGGATAACACTAAGCAGCAAGTTCTATCTAATACTGCTAAAGCTTGTGAACAAGCTTTACAAAAAATTATTGAACAATTACAGCCAAGCCATGCCCTTGCTGTTTTTGACTCTCAAAGTCCCTGTTGGCGCTATGATATTTATCCCGATTATAAAAAGGGCCGTAAAAAAATGCCTGAGCATTTGGCTGATAAATTAGCTGATATACAAGACAGATTTATGGCACATCATGTTGACTCCCTAGTTTCAGAAGCTGACGAAGCCGATGACCTCATTGCAACCTTAGCAATTAAAGTTGCATTACGTGGTCAAAACGTAACTATTGTCTCAACAGACAAGTGTTTTTTATCATTACTTAATCCCAATATACAGGTATATGACTACTTTAATCGTCGCTATTTAGATCAAGAATACGTGCTTAATAAGTTCAGTGTAAAGCCGGATAAACTCATGGATCTCTGGACATTAACAGGTGATAGTACCAATAAAATTCCAGGTGTGGCAGGCATTGGGCAAGTAACAGCATCACAATTACTCAATCAATATGGTTCGATTAAAAGTATCCTCAGTGCAAAAGATTTAAAGCGCAGTGTCAGCGATAAACTAGCGCAACATGGTGAACAAATTAGCTTAAGTCGAAAGTTATTAACCTTGAAAATTGATATTCCACTAGGTTTTAATTTAAAAGACATAAGATTACCCTGTGAAAATGCACTTGCCAGCACTTAACAATCTGGTAACATCACACTGTTAATGACATGTTTGCGACTCATCAAGCTACAGTTTTAAAAACATCGTTCAATATAATATCAATGAAAATTATTATTTAAAGCAAGGCTCAAGGAATAAAAGTGAATAAAAAAGTCATCCTCAGAATACTAATAGCCTTAGCCGCATACGGCGTATTTGTCGCCTTAGTGGTCAATTTTTACGATGACAGTCCAGCCAAAATGCAATGGGAAGATCGCGAAGCTTACAATCGTCAATTTATTGCTAAGCTACAGTTAAAAAGTTTTAATTTTAACAGCGCTATTGAACAGCTCGGTAGTCCTGATATTACTGAAGCAAAAATAGTTAACGAAACCAGTTATCAAGTTAGCTTTTACCGCACGCAACATGTCAAGTCAGATGGTATTACCACGCAAGATGAATGCACGGCTTTGCTATTTACTAATGGTATACTAACGGCTATTGGTAAAACAGCCTACCAACAGTTTAAAACCTTATAAACTAGCTAGCCGACAAATCAATACAGTTATAGCTAATATTGTGCCTTATTTAATCCTTTGCCGTACTAAAGAAACGGTATTGCGCTCAACGATTAACCATAAGACTAAAGTTTAAGGTTAAAACTTACTAACAGCTCCGATTAGTTGCTATAATTGCGGCCATTAACTTAGTTGAAGCAATAATATCAGCGCTAGATCAAGTATGACTATTGCTCATTGTTGTATATTCAACCAATAATCTCGATTCTCGCTATTTAAGACAAGCAATATTCAAAAGGTAATTAAACAATGGCTAAACAAACCATAACAGTGATCCCTGGTGACGGCATAGGTCCAGACATTATAGACGCAACAATCAAAGTGTTAGATAAAGCAGGATGTGACTTTGAATATGAATACGCTGATGCCGGTCTAACTGCATTAGAGAACCATGGCGATTTGGTACCAGAATCAACCTTAGCCTTAATTGAAAAGAACAAAATCACCTTAAAAGGGCCATTAACTACACCAGTAGGTGAAGGTTTTACCTCAATCAATGTTACCTTGCGTAAGCAATTTCAACTGTACGCTAATGTTCGTCCGGTGCTGTCGTTTAAAGGTACTAAAGCACGCTATGAAAACATTGATATCATTACTATTCGTGAAAACACCGAAGGTATGTATTCTGGCCTAGGACAAACAGTATCTGCTGATGGTACGCATGCTGAAGCAATGAGTCTCGTGACTCGTGAAGGTGCTGAACGTATTGTAACTTTTGCATACGAAACAGCTATTAAAGAAGGTCGTAAGAAAGTAACTGCCGTTCATAAAGCGAATATCCTTAAATCAACATCAGGGCTTTTCCTAAAAGTAGCACGTGAAGTAGCAGCGCGTTACCCACAAATTGAATCAACAGAAATGATCGTAGACAACTGTTGTATGCAATTAGTGATGAACCCAGAGCAATTTGACGTCATCGTAACCACAAACCTCTTCGGCGATATCTTGTCAGATTTATGTGCAGGTTTAGTTGGCGGCCTTGGCATGGCACCTGGCGCAAACATCGGTAATGGTTGTGCTATATTTGAAGCGGTTCACGGCAGTGCTCCTGATATTGCAGGTAAAAACTTAGCTAATCCGACTTCAGTTATTTTAGCCGCGATTCAAATGCTAGAATATTTAGGCATGGCTGATAAGGCTGACAACATTCGTCGTGCGATTACTGACGTTATCGAATCTGGCGATCGTACTACACGTGATTTAGGTGGTACACATGGCACTACAGACTTCACAGAAGCAGTTTTAGAGCGCTTATAATAGCTCATCATACTGGTAAAACAAAAAAACCAAGCAAGCTTGGTTTTTTTATGTCTGTTTCATTAAAAGCATCTAGAAATGAATAATAAAAAACGCACTAAACTCCTAAGGAATTTAGCGCGTTATTCGTAAAACTATAACCTATTAGCCCGCATAAATATCTAGTGGCGCTGGGGAGAGTAATCTTGCGTGAACAGTGATTTCTTCACGATCATAATATAAGTGTTTCGCATAAAGTTCATATTTTACTTTATGGTGTGAAAAAGCATCTTTGATAGCTTGTAAATCATCATTAACTTGCTGATATCGGCCTTTCATTGGCAACTTTAAGTTGAATATCGCTTCTTTACATTGCCCTTTAAGTAGCCAATCACTCATCAATTTTGCTACGCGTTGTGGCTTTTCAATCATGTCACAAACTAACCAGTAAACATTTTGCTTTTGCGGCACGTATTTAAAACCATCCATAGTACGATGTTTTACTTGGCCACTTTCCATTAATGACTCTGCCATTGGACCATTATCGATTGACGTTACCATCATACCACGACGTACTAATTGATAAGTCCAACCACCGGGAGCAGCACCTAAATCAACCGCATTCATACCTGATGTCAAACGTGTATCCCATTCATCTCTTGGAATAAAATATAAAAAGGCTTCATCTAATTTCAACGTTGAACGACTTGGTGCAGCATTAGGAAATTTTAAACGAGGAATACCCATTACATGTGGCGAAGTATTTTGTGCTAATGAAAAGCCAAATATCACTTCTTTGCCCGATAAAAATAAGGCATGCAATACAGCACCATCTTTATTACCTTTTTCAGTCAATACTTTTTCTTTTCTCAGCGCTTGACGTAATGGTACAGCTAATTTCCGACAGAACTTTGAAAGTTCTTTACCATCATTAGTATCAGGCGTTTCCATGCGCAAATCGGCATATTGCCAATGACTACCTAATGCTTCGCATATTGCCTCTACACGATTGTAATCTGGTAAGTCTATTTTTTCAGTCACGGTGACAAACCATTGACGAGCGAATATAAGTCGACGTAATGGAATTTTTTCCATTAGTATCTCGCCCTCTTCCGGTTTGTTTAAATGAAAATAAACCACACCTTGATTTTTAATCAGCTGAAGATAGCCATAAACTTCATTCCATGAGGCCTTATCTTGAATTTCTGCGCCACATTCTTTTTCAAATCCGGGGCGACAATATAAAACTATTGCAGTCATTTCTATTACTTACCTAACTTATGATCAAACATTTTAGTACCTGCAAATCCAACTAATAGCCATGCAAGTGCAAATGACAGGCCGCCAAATGGCGCCAATTTACCAATACTCAAGACATCGAATAGTGTCTTAATATACAAACTGCCACTAAAACATAGAATGCCCAGCATAAATAAAATACCGCCGGCTAATAACATAGGTTTTGCATTAAGTTTATATAAGATAACGGTTAACATTAACATCAATGTGTGAAAAAATTGATAGCTTAATGCCGTCGTTAATCGTTCTTGTGACGCCAACGGTAGTGTTTGACCACCATGTGCTAACCAAGCGCCGAATAATACAGAAAAACAACCACTGATACCAACAAATATCACCAGTAGTTTAGCAACAGTTGTGTATTTCATCGACAAAGTTCCTTATTTTATCAATCGCAGTGCTTTGATGTTGTTTTAAGTTATAACCCGATTTAACTCTCGGCTTTAAATCATGATCACCATCAGCAAAATAATGTAGCTGACAGTGCGCAGATATCTGATAGCTATTAATTTCTAATTCACTCCCCAGAGCATCTCTTTGACCTTGCAAAATGAGCACGGGTAACTGCGCGTCTTGTAGTGGCTCTAAACGTAATTTCTCTGGTTTTTTAATGGGGTGGAAAGGATACCCTAAACAGATAACGCCAGATATATTTAACGCTTTCATTAAACTTTGCTCTGTCGCTAACGTTGCCGCCACTCGCCCCCCCATTGACTTACCGGCAATAAAAATAGGTAAGTTGGTATCAAGAGCAGCTAAAACGGATTGATAACTTGCAACTAAAACTGGCATTCTATCTGGCGGACGTCTTTTACCATCAAGTTTCCGTTTATCCATATACGGAAAGTTAAAGCGTAAAACACTTAATTGCTGAGTGTTCATCAAAGCAACAAGGGTCTCAAGGTAATCGCTTGTCATATCAGCACCAGCACCATGAGCAAATATGATCAGTGCTTTTGCATTTTCGGCCTCATTTAGTACATTAGTTACTGACAACTCTTTACTGATCATACAATTTTCTCTTCATCGATAATAACTTGTTCATCAGCAACCGTTTGCAAAACCCACTCACGAAATGCGGTTATTTTACCAATCTCCAGTTGTTGTTCTCGACAAACAATGTAATAAGAATTTTTACTGACTAAGACTTCTTTAAAAGGGCAAACTAATCGGCCGTTATCAATATCAGGTTTAGCGAGTACACTATGAGCAAGCGCTACCCCTTGACCATGAATAGCGGCTTGTAACACCATAGCTGAGTGACTAAATATAGGCCCATGATTGACATTGCCGCCTCTGACATCAACATGTTTAAACCAACGTTTCCAGTCCCTGCGCGAGGTATCATGCAACAAAGTATGCTGTGCTAAATCAGCAATTTCATTAAGTGTTTTTTTGCCAGACAATAGCAGTGGCGAACAAACCGGAATTAAATACTCGGTATGCAATTGTTCAGCATGAATGCCGCGCCAGCGACCTCGGCCATAGTATATGGCTAAATCAACATCTTCAGTAAGTGAGTTTTCTGGTTGATCAACCGCTTTAATTCGTACATCAATATCAGGATGCAGTAAGTTAAAGGTATTCAACCTAGGTACTAGCCATTGTATGGCAAAACTCGGTTGCATACTGACGGTAATTGCCCCTTTCTCACCGCGGGCTAGTAACCTCTCTGTGGCATCATGCAACGCATTAAAAATATCTTTAATGTCGAGATAATAGGACTGCCCTTCCTCTGTTAGTAGCAAGGCTCGGTTTTTACGCATAAATAATTTTATGCCTAAATTATCTTCTAAAGCTTTTATTTGATGACTTATTGCCGCTTGAGTGACGAATAATTCTTCTGCTGCCCGAGTAAAACTCAGTTGCCTAGCTGAAGCTTCAAATGCCCTGAGTGCGTTAAGTGGAGGGAGTCTATTAGCCAAGTTACACCTGTATTTTTAGTTATATATAAATATATTAATGCATAAATCATCACATTTTTCACATAACCATGTCGGATTAGTTATTCTAATGAATGACATTATAATTTGTCATTTTAAAAGTTACCAGTATTACCGTAATATGCTCGCCATAGATGAAGGACTTCATCTTTATCCCGAAGCACTCGGGCAGAATCAAACAGGCTCCCAACCCTTGTTTGTATGCAAAAAGAAAGAGTCCCAAAACATCTATATGGACTATTGACGTTTTATTACAGGTGACTTATGAACAACATTTTAAAAATATCAGCTATTGCTATTCTCGCTTTTGTTACACACAACAGCCATGCAACAGAATTAGTAAAAGCACAAGCAATCAATACAGATGAACTCGTTGAAGTGGCTAAGTTAAATTTAGCACAATCAATTAAGTTTAATACGATAGCGATTAACCCTATCGAAAAAACAGCGCGAGCTCAAGTAACAATGAGTCGTGGCCATAGCAGTAAAAACTTAAATAACATTATCAAAACGATCACACTTGCTGAATAAACTAGCTTTACCCAACTACAGTGCATCAATTTCTCTAGAATTAATGCTCGTAACAAAAAAGGTGCTTATGGCACCTTTTTTGTTACCTGACTTATCAATAGCACCTAGCACAAAACATCCTAATGCTAATCTAGCTTTTTAATAATATAGAGCTTTTCTCGTAGGTAATCGACCTCAAATCTACGTTGCGCAAAACGTTTATTATCAAGTTCATGGTTGGCAATACATTCAACACTAAAGCCGGAGAACAAGCATTTAACATCGACGCTATTAAGTGAAAATGGTGGACCCGTTAATTGCTCGCTAGGAAACTCAACGGTGACTAAAAATAAACGGGTATTTGAAGAAAAAAATGTTTGCAAATGATTTGCATATTGCACTTGCATTACCGGAGGCAGTGCTATTAATGCTGCACGATCATATATCCAATCGACTTTATTGATAGCATCCGCCCAGAGCTTAAAAAAATCACCTTGGTATAATGTCAGCTGATCAGCAGAGTATTGCTTAAACTCGCCAAACGTTTGCTTTTGATATTCAATATCATTGTCGATAAAGAAGTCCCGACAAGCGATGTCACTTAATTCACTGCCCGTTACTCGCATATACTGTGCTAAATAAGCCATGTCATGCGTTTTACCACATAGCGGCACAAATACATGCTGATCAGAAGCTAAGATCAAGTCAGTAAAGTATTGAGTTAATAGCGGATGCACATCATCTTGGTGGAAACCAAGCTTATTGCGTTCCCAACAGTTATGCCAAAAGCCACTTTTCATTTATTTCGCCCAAAAACTTAATTTGATAAATTAACTAGGAAAAATGCGGTTATTCTGCCAAACCTTACTCATTATTGCGTCAAACGACAACGAAGCTGCTTTTGAAAACTTTTCAGCTAAACCTTTTTTCGTCGCATATTTTATTTGCACTAACTTATGGGATTTAGCACGAGCTTGCAGATAATCATCACTGGTTTGTAATTCATCAACAAGGCCTAAATCTTTTGCTTGCGTACCAAACCAATGTTCGCCCGTTGCCACCTTTGCAATATCAAGACTTGGACGATGTTCACTAACAAAGTTTTTAAATAATATATGGGTTTCTTCTAGCTCTTCAATGAATTTTTCACGACCTTTGTCGGTATTTTCACCGAACATAGTCACCGTGCGTTTAAATTCACCAGCAGTGAACTGCTCAAAATCAACATCATTTTTCTTTAATAGCTTATTAAAATTAGGTACTTGAGCAATAACACCAATAGAACCAATAATGGCAAAAGGCGCCGATACAATTTTATTAGCAACACAGGCCATCATATAGCCACCACTCGCGGCCACTTTGTCAACCGAAGCAGTCAGTGGAATATTATGCTGACGAATACGATCAAGTTGTGATGATGCTAAACCATAACCGTGTACCATGCCACCGCCACTTTCTAAACGAACAAACACTTCATCAGTTGGTTTTGCTACGGTTAAAATTGCACTTATCTCTTCACGTAAAGAGCTCACTTCTTTGGCATCTATACTGCCATTAAAATCGACAACAAATAAACGAGGTAACGACGCTGGTTTATCTTCACCGGATTTATTGGCTTTCTTCTCGAGTTTTGCTTGCTCTTTAGCCGCTTTTTTATCTTGTTTTTCTTTTTCTTTAAATTCTTCTTTCGAAAGTAAATGATGGGTAATATCTTCTTCAACTTCAAGATATTGCTCTGATAAATCAGTTACCTCTAACTCACCTTTCTTTCCACCTTGTTTCATTGCTGATGAGGCAATAGCAATAATAATGGCAATAACTGCAATGACAAAAGTGATAGTTTTAGCTAAAAACAAGCCGTATTCATACAAAAATTCCAATGTGTCTCTCCTAACTGACAAACTAACTCACGTTAGCTTTACTGTTGCGCTTTAATTTCTAAAATTATGATATCTAACAATATGGGGGATATAGTTTATAAAAAAAGGGCCAATAGCCAATTATGTAAAAAAGTTACTCAGTAGTATTAATAACTCTGGATATTGCAGCAATATATAGGGGTTTAATACCAATAATGTCTTTTATCCATAGCTAGCGTCAAATAATACAAAGCTAAACCCTGTTGATTAGATATAAAAAAGCCCTCATATGAGGGCTTTATTAAACATAAGTTAATTTAACTATTGTTTTACAACTTCAGGGTCAGTAATTTTAATTAATTGTCCCATTGAAGCAAAGAATGTTGCCACCTGTGTTTGCATTTCTTGTGTCGCACGAGCACTCAAGACAGCATCTGGTGATGCAGCATTAGGTCGTGGGTCAAGAATAGAGCTGTGATGGCCATTAACAAACCTAACCACGCCAGAGCCATTTGTATCTTCACTTACACCTTGCAGGCCTAAGAAAGCAATGGCAGGCTCAGTTCCGCCCATAGGAGTAAATGGTGCTGTATTAGTGACGGTTTGGTCTGAAAGGTTATCAACACCGTTACCCACAACTTCAATAAGATGTGTCGGTGTTTGTGTCGCTGCCAGTGCTTGTACATAAGCAATAGGGTCACCTGAATCCGTTACCGTTTGTGCCGCAAAAGTAAACTGGGCAAAACCAGCATCTAAGGTTGCTCGTTGTTCGCCGGTTATAGCATCATAAAAAGTTGAATAAAGTGTTTCTAATTCCTCTTGAGTTGCCGTTGAGCGACCTTTGTCATCCAATGGATATTGTGAATCAACTAAAGCTTTAAAATCCTCACTTAGTGAATAAGTTAAATTTGACTTCGCTAAAGCTTCAAATGCTGGGGATTCAATACCAAAATTCGCTAACATTAAACCTGGCATCGCTAATGAGGTACTAGAGATTTTAAATAAACCATCAACTTGAGGATCTAATGGTGTATTGGCTAACCCCACGGTATTCATACCATAGATACCACCTAACGAATGCCCTAACAGATGTACTTTACTGCTATCAATTTTAACGCTGTTATCTGCACTGCCTAAAAAGTTCATGCCTAAACGTAAACCTAGTAAATCAGCGGTACTTTGGCGTGTATTATCACGCATGGTCAACATACTACCTAAATTAACATAATGTAATGTTGAAACCGTACTGGTGTTAATCTCATCACCTGGATTAGTTGGATCAAGATCAAAACCGCGACTACCGTGTAATGGTTGGTCAATAGCTATCGTAGCGATACCATATAACGACAGTAAACCGGTAATAGGTAACATCTGCTCTTTGGTTGAGGTAATGCCATGCACTAGTATTGCCACTGGCCAACCGTTTGCAGGCTCTTCTAATGCTGGTAAATTCATGCTTGCACGAACTGCATTGGCAACAGTCAAATCAGGTGTGGTCATTTGCACATCAATTGGCAACATGGCACTGGTTGCTGGAATGGGGTTGAACTTAGTTAAGTTACGCTCAGTATCAATCTCCGCTATGGCAGGGTTCGAACTAGAGCTTAAATCACGCAAGCCAAACTCCATACAAAAACCATCGTTAGCATCTAATGGACCTGCCGGGATCAACCCTGGATTCGCCGCTGCTAAACCTGCAAGTGTCGCCCCTGAGTCACAACGGGCACGCCACCAATCATTAACCGGTGCTAATGCGTTTTCTGCTGACGGTAAAGCTGAGTAATAAGGTAGCGTAATTGAACCTTGAATATAATTCGCTGCTGAATATAACGGAACTAATGATGCAGGAATAGCATCACCTAAAACGTTAGCAACTGACATACCGGTATCAGCGACACCAATCGCAGGAATACCTTGCTGAGCATCAGCAATCATTTGCGGTAAAGCAACTTTAGCCATAACAGCTTTAACGGTACTTAATACCCGCGTCGTTGATTGTGTCGTCATTGCAGCACTATAAATAATACTATCGCTATCAACACCAGCGGCAACAACAGCAGCTTCGTAGCTATTCACTGCACCCTGCAGTACCAATTGTGAAGCACTGCCTAGCGGTAACGTATTAATATCTTGGCGTGCTAATTCATAGGTTGTCGAGCCAGCAACAGCTTTACCATTATCGTCACGAAGATTATTTGTCATCACCATAACGTAAGTCGTTTCAGCCTTAAGTGGTTGGGTCGGGACAACGACCACATTGTCACCTGATTTTTGTGTAACAAAATGCTGACCAAAAACGAGTTCACCAACAACTTTACAGGCTAAACCGCGGGTAACACTTGCACAATCACTATCATTAGCATCGCCCCCCATGATTGTTTCAAAAATGCGCACTGAAGCGGGCTCTGAGGCACTATCGCTGTCTAGCGAAGTACCCGCAGGAAACTCAATGGCCAGAGAAAAAGGTTGAGATATTGACCAACCGTCAAGTGCGCTAATAGCAACAAAGGGATCAGAGCCATCGGTTGGATCAGCAACGGGGATTTCTAATGTACCATCTACGGTACCAGAAAAAATCAAATCATTCGGAATAGAAAGTCCGGCAGCGCCAGCAGCTGGATCAAATTTAACACGAGCTGATGGTGTGATGGCAGGACCGTTTTCAACAACTTCATTTTCAACATCTTTGATGGTTTCATCGCCACAAGCACTTAAACCTAATGTACTGGCTATTGCGAGACTGAGTACTAGCTTATTCATTTTATCTCCCCACGGACTAGTCTTTATGTATATACCTAACTATGTGTTTAAGAATATATTTATTATTTTTCGTTCTTATTGTTGATTTTCATACTTATCCTAGTACTACCATCAACTTGTTCGACCAGTCAAACTTAACTCAAGAATAGATCAAGTGCTAGTGATTTTTTGATTTATTCGCAGTTTTTCCTCAGCAAATGCACTTTACTGACGAAAACACTCGTCAATATAGCTGACAAAGTAGTAGAATTATTAACAAATTTTTTTAGCAACTAATCATATGTTTGACTATTCAATTACCCCACAAATTCTAGCAAATAAAACCATTTTAGTTACCGGTGCAGGTGCAGGCATTGGTCGCCAAGCGGCATTAACCTATGCCGAACTAGGCGCAACGGTCATTTTATTAGGCAAAACTGTCGCGAAACTGGAAACCGTTTATGACGAAATACTAGATAAAGGCTACCCAGAGCCGGCAATTGTGCCACTTGATTTCAAGGGAGCAACAAAACAAAATTATATTGATTTAGCAGCGACGATAGCGAACCAGTTTGGACAGTTAGACGGTGCATTGCTTAATGCTTCAATGTTAGGTGAGCTAACACCTTTTAATCAAATTCATCAGCAAATCTGGCAAGATGTTATGCAAGTTAACGTTAACGCACAGTTTTTACTCACTCAGGCTTTAATACCGGAACTTTTAAAAGCTGACAATGCATCTCTGGTATTTACTTCATCAGGTGTTGGTAATAAAGGTAAAGCTTATTGGGGCGCCTACAGCGTGTCTAAATTTGCCACTGAAGGTATGATGCAAGTTATTGCTGATGAATATGAAAATAGCACATTACGCATAAATGCTATTAATCCTGGCGCGACAAATACCAACATGCGTTCAAGTGCCTACCCTGCTGAGAATAAAGCGAATATAGCATCGCCCGCTGACATTATGCCACTTTACGTATATCTGATGGCTGATGATAGTAAGGCAGTCAATGGTCAGAGATTAAACGCACAGGGTTAACAGAATAAAACTGAATTCCCCTTGCTTTTAGGAAAACCAAATCCTTCAATCTAAAAGTAGCAATATCGAAAAAATCGCACGCAGTTCAGTACATAAAAAAGGCCAACATGACGTTGGCCTTTTTCGTTGATCGTTTATTTGCTAAACAATGCGCTTAACGTAATTCACGTCGTAATATTTTACCAACATTGGTTTTCGGTAAATCATCACGGAACTCAACAATTTTTGGTACTTTATAATTCGTTAAGTTTTCACGGCAATATTTAATTAACGCTTTTTCCGTTAAGTTCGGATCGGTACGAACAACAAATATTTTTACAATTTCACCAGAAACCTCATGAGGTACTCCTATAGCTGCGGCTTCTAATACCCCTTCATGGCTGACAACAACTTCTTCTATTTCGTTTGGAAAAACATTAAAACCAGAAACAATTATCATATCTTTTTTACGATCAACAATTTTGAAGAAACCATTTTCATCCATACAAGCAACATCACCTGTTGCTAGCCAACCATCTTTTAATACTTCATCTGTTGCTTCTTGGCGTTTGTAGTAACCTTTCATGACTTGTGGGCCTTTAACCCACATTTCACCCGCCTCACCAATTTCAGCTTCGCTACCATCTTCTTTAACAATACGAATATCGGTAGATGATGCTGGCAAGCCAATACTGCCAGTATAATGTTGTTGATTATAAGGGCAAAGTGTTACCAGCGGCGCGCATTCCGTCAAACCATAGCCCTCAAGTAAACGTGATTTCGTCACGGTTTCCCACTTTTCAGCGACTGGGCGTTGTACCGCCATGCCGCCGCCAAGCGATAATTTTAAATTAGAGAAGTCGAGTTCACTAAAACCTGGCGTATTTAACAAGCCATTAAAAAGCGTATTTACCCCGGTAATAGCGGTAAAATTATATTTATTTAGCTCTTTGACAAAACCTGGCATATCACGCGGATTAGTGATCAATAAGTTGGTGCCACCAAGGGTAATAAAGGTTAGGCAATTAGCGGTTAACGCAAAGATATGGTAAAGCGGTAAAGCGGTAACAACTAATTCTTTACCTTCTTCAAGTTGTGGTTTAATTGCCGCTTTAGCTTGCTCTAAATTTGCCACCATATTTCGGTGCGTTAACATCGCGCCTTTTGAAACACCTGTTGTACCACCGGTATATTGCAAAAAGGCTAAGTCATCGCCACTTAGCTCAACAGGGCTAAAGCTTAACTTATGCCCTTTCGCTAACGCCTTATTAAAATGCTCAACATTACTAAGATTAAAGGCTGGCACCATTTTTTTAACGTATTTAACAACACCGTTAACGATAGCACCTTTAATGGTACCTAAACGATCACCAAGCGAAGTAAGAATTACTTTCTCCACCGGCGTTTTCTCAATAACTTTTTCCAAAATACTGGCAAAGTTTTCAATAATTAAGATCGCTTTAGTATTTGAATCTTTTAATTGATGCTCTAATTCACGTGGCGTATATAACGGATTAACATTAACAACGGTTAAACCAGCTAACAAGGCGCCGAAGAGTGCAATAGGGTATTGCAAACAGTTAGGTACCATAATGGCAAATTTATCACCTTTAACTAAACCGAGATCTTGTTGTAAATATGCAGCAAAGTCAGTGGCTTGTTGAGCAAGTTCACGATAGTTTAATTCCGCTCCCATATTAATAAACGCTGAACGCTCAGCATACATCTTGGTATATTTATGAAACATATCAACAATGGAAGCGTACTTATCAGGGTCAATTTCATATGGAACGCCGGGAGGATAACTCTTCTCAAGCCAAATTTTTTCCACTGTGCCTTTCCTCTTTTAATTCTTATGCATAATTTTAATGATACGTTTTATCAAATTTTCACTGGTCGATCCAGTAAATTTAAACACTTGTTTAAATTTAACAGATAATTACTCCGCTTATTATAGATGAACTGGCTAAAACCTTATCTTATCTCTGGTTACTTTTTCTGTTCAATAAGTTGAGCAATTAACTTCGCTGTCTGCTCGGCTTGTTCCATATGAACATGGTGGCCCCCCAATAATTTATGCACCTGTAGGTTTTGATACAGAGGTCCAAAGCATGCTAAACCGGTTGTAACCATCTCCATGCCTTTATCGCCATAAACCAGTTGCACTGGTGCAGTTATATCAGTAATAAGCTGTTTAGCTTGCGCCAAGGTAAAT
The DNA here is from genome assembly GCF_024585285.1 of Colwellia sp. M166. Lineage (NCBI taxonomy): Bacteria > Pseudomonadati > Pseudomonadota > Gammaproteobacteria > Alteromonadales > Colwelliaceae > Colwellia > Colwellia sp. M166. Next base: position 63,906 of record NZ_CP040755.1, on the reverse strand, counting down.
CGGTACGGTGAGGTGGCGCGTAAACGGCTATCTGCACGCCAAATAAAGCCATTGTCAGTCTGCTCAATACCACGTTCAACAATAAGAGCGGCATATTTAGCCTTTAAGTCCGACACCGACACTCTAGCAGCAACAGCAGACTCAATACTTGCATGTTTGTTTTTAGGCTTTGCATGACGCGTTAAACGACTTAATAGTCCTTTGCGCAATTGTGCTGTGCTCTCTTTGGCATCCGAGGTTAAAATACCGATAGCATCAATTAAGGTTAAGGATTTGACATGTTCGGGAAATGCCGCAGCAAAAGCAGACGCTACCATGGCTCCCATAGAGTGGGCAACAATATCAATTTCTTGCCACTGCTGAGAGCGAAATAGAGCAATAAGATCATAGACCCAGTCCAAAAAATGATAATGTGCATCAAGGCTGCGATGACTGGATAATCCATGTCCTGGCCAATCGATGGCAATAACATGATAATCACTTAAATAAGGTATCAAAGGCTGAAAGCTTGCCGCATTGTCTAACCACCCATGTAAGCATAAAAGTAGTGGCTGTTGTTCATTACCATTACTGACACCACAAATATTTTGGCCATTAACATTAAATGTAACGGCTTTCATGACACTAGTATTTAACATATAAACCCTTTATTAAGTAAGGAGTTATAGCTCCTTAAGATCTGCTAGCAAACGATACTTTACTCAGGCGATATGTTGCAAATAGCCCTGCAATAAACCACAGTAACACCCATATTATTTCTGGAATGTAGGTAATATTAGCTAAAGCCGCACCATCACCTCGTGCTTGACCATCCAGTAAATACAAAGGACTCATTAAACTGTTAGCTAACACTAATAGTCCGGTCATTTTTAGTAGCGTCTGAAGATATTTTTGTGATGAGTATTTTAACTGAGCTAGCACTAAACTGAGCAGTACCAGTACAATAAACAAGGTTAATAAATCTCGTACCCAGAAAAGAATGCTACCAGCTAATAAGGCCACTAATAATACCGAAAAAGCCTGTGCAGCCTTACGATGAACAGATGCCAAAGAAAAGAATAAACAGCCCCATAATATAGCGCCACCATAGCCCATTAAACTGATAAAAAAGGCTGAGCCACCACGAGTGGTACACAAACCTGCCCCGTTAGGAAATAATTGGATCTGCACAATGTCTCCCCCGGTGAGTAACGCCGTTAAACCGTGGCTAATCTCATGAAAATAACTCTCTAACCACTTAAAGGGGATAGAAATGAAAGGCAGTTGCAAAATAATAAATGCTGTAAGTAACATCAGCCAGAATTGATATCTTTGGCGAAAGCTCAAAGCATTTTTTGTAGAAGATACTGTAGGTTTTTGCTCAGATGAATTAGGCAAATAAATCAACACCAAAAACTTGTTCAATGTTATCGCGCGCAGCAAGAGTATCAACCGATTGATAAGCGGCTACTGCCAATTTATTTTGATTCGATGGTGCATCATATGCGCTGTTATAACTGTTTTGCTGGTTACTTTGTTGTGCGTTGTTATTACCAGCATTACCATAAGGAGGTGGTTGCTCACGCTCAATTAAAGCAATGACCTGCTCATCAATATCGAGACGCTGGCGGGTGTCGACATCAGCTTGTGAATTTTGACTTTTATTTTCTTCAGCGCTCTGCGTTTCACGCGCAGCTACTCTTGCACGCTGCTCTTGGGCTTGTACAGAAGAATTATTCCCTAAAGCAATAGGCGCTTGGGAGACAAAATTGGCGGAATTATTAACTTGCATAAAGTTTAATTTAACAAATTTCTAGTCAAGGTGAAAACTATTTTTTATTTTGATAAGCATAACTTGATAGCAATCAAGTTATTTTACTCGCGCCCCGGCAGTTTTTTCCATGACACTGTATCGCGAACATATTTAGGTTGGGCATGCTCTGCTGCTACACTATGTTCGACAAAATCAACTTGGCCTATGGTCAACATTGCTTGAGCTGTAGGGAATAAAATCTCAGGGGAATCGTTATTTGACTTTAACTCCGTCAATGCTGAATATGCATTCCAACCGGTTCCTACGCCATAAGCAGGCAGAGATAAGTGACTATAATATTGAGCAACTAACTCAGGTTTTAACACCGTCTCTTCAGTTTTTGCTTGCATAATACCTTGCTCATCAACTTCAAAGTAGCAGGTGTAAACTTCTGACATGCGGGCATCGATTGCAGCAATAACTTTATCTTGGCCTTTTTCATCATAGGCTTGTTGAGCCATGGCTTGTAATGTTGAAACGCCGCGTGCATTTAACTGCGCCGAAAATGCTAAACCTTGGGTTACACCGATGCCAATACGCACACCGGTGAAGCTTCCGGGTCCCTGACCAAAAATAATGCCATCTAACTCAGTTAATTTGCAATTAGCTTGCTTTAATACGCTATCAACCATAGGTAATAAACGTAAACTATGAGACTGAGGACAGAGTTCATATTCACTAAACTGTTGTTCCAAATATTTAATTGCTACTGAACAAGCTTCAGTTGAGGCATCAATGGCCAAAAAATTCACGTCAAAAACCTTTTTAAAATAAAATTGCTGTTAATTGGCCGAGTTTATCATTATTTTATCGATTGCATGAGCAATCTTTACGATTAAACCTGACTTTATTTTTTGCAGTATTTTGCCTCAATAGCTGTTTTATGTCAGTTGCGATAAAAAGTCAGCAGCCTGATTAATATTTCGGCTTCGCTTCATATCAGGCAAACTTTTTAAAAATACTTGCCCATACGGGCGATTTACCAGTCTATCATCACAGATAACTAATATACCTTTGTCATTTACATCACGAATTAAGCGCCCTACTCCTTGCTTTAATGCGATAACCGCTTGTGGCAATTGGATCTGCACAAACGGGTCTTTACCTTGTCTTTTGACATCTTCACTACGAGCTTGCAGTAAAGGGTCATCAGGTGATGCAAACGGTAATTTATCGATGATCACACAGGTTAATTTATCACCCCGCACATCAACACCTTCCCAAAAGCTGGCCGTTGCCAGTAGCACGGCACTGCTTTGCGCAACAAACTCTGCTAATAACTTTCGCTTGCCCATTTGTCCTTGTACCAACAATAAATTATCAATATTATCAGCCAATAACTCGGCAACTTGATGCATAACGCGGTAACTGGTAAATAGCATAAAGCAAGCGCCTTTACTGGCCTCTATTAATGGTATAGCAAGTTCGCTTAATGCTTTCGCGCGGTTTTGGTCATTTGCTGCAGGAAGATAACGCGGAATAATTAATTGCGATTGCTTAGCATAGTCAAATGGGCTATCAAGTAATAAACTAGCTGAGTGTTCAATACCTAAGTGACGAGAGAAGTGCTTAAATTCGCCATCAACAGCCAATGTTGCTGAAGTGAATATCCAGCCAGCACCAGAGTCTTTAACATAATTGCCGAACTTATCTGCGACCGACAAAGGCGTTTTATGCAAAACCACATGCCGTGCTGTGGTTTCATACCAGAAGCTCATGCCCATGGCGTCAACATTCGCCATGACATCATATTGTGCTAATAAGTTTACTGCCCTATCAAAACAATTATCAATGGCTTCATTACGCGAAAGACAAAGTTTTATCACTTGATAAAGAAAGTCTAAATCGGTTTTTAATAAGCTAAAGGCATGAGAAAATCGTTGCAGCTTATGCTTTTCACGCCAATTACCTCGCTCGGGGTCGTAGTTAAATAGCAAGCGAAATTCTTGACTGGTTTTTAACAGCTTTTCTGCTGCCTTACCTAATTGTTTTACGTCAGTTAGTTCACTGCGATATACCTGTAAAACATCACTACTAAGGTCAAGTAACTGGCGAGTAGAAAACGCCTCTCCAAAATATTCACTGGCTATATCAGCAATTTGATGTGCTTCATCAAAAATCATCACATCAGCTTTCGGAATGAGCTCACCAAAGCCAGTATCTTTTAACGCCATGTCAGCAAAAAACAAATGATGATTCACCACGACTAAGTCTGCAGCAATGGCTTTTTCTCGCGCTTTTATTAAATAGCAGTCATCAATATTAGGACAATCTTTAGCTAGGCAATTATCAACAGTACTGGTGACAAAAGGAAAAACAGCTGAGCCTTCATTAACATTAACCACCTCACCAATATCGCCACTGTGTGTACCATTTGCCCAAGTTCGCACTTTGACAAAATCAGCTAACGTTTCGGCATCAAGCTGGCCTCGTGATTGTTGATATTGCTCTAAACGATATAAGCAAAGATAGTTCGCTCGTCCTTTTAACAAGGCAATTTGAGCATTGCTAGCCAATGCTTGACGAATTAATGGCAGATCTTTATGAAACAGTTGTTCTTGCAGATTCTTGGTTCCGGTAGAAACAATGATTTTTTTCTGACCCTGATCATTTTCAGCATGAGCTTTATTCGCTAACAGTGCTGGGATTAAATAGGCAAAGGTTTTACCGGTTCCCGTACCCGCCTCAACAACAAGCGAAGTTTTTTTCTCGATAGCATTAGCCACCTCAAGTGCCATATCAAGCTGAGCTTGGCGTGGAGAAAAACCCTTGATCGCTTTAGCTAAAGCACCTTGATGGGAAAATGCATGTTCTACAGCACTCATGAGATATAACATTGATAAATTTGCGCTTATTATATACCCATATGACTTCAAGATGCGCGTTTACAAAGAATAAAAATACAATAAATAAACCTTTAACGACCATACTATATCTCGAATTTAGACAAAAAGATCTAAATGGGGTTTACCATCTTTTTCTTCCAATGGTGAGCTTTCACTGTCTTCAAAGACATCAATATGTTGACCGGTATTATCTTCAGGTACCTTAGAAGCTTTGATAACTTCTGGCGTATCATGGTCTTTGTTTTTCTCTTTCTCTTTGTTAGGTGTTTTTTTAGCGACAGGTTTATTAAAATATAAAGCAGGATCTTCAAATCCTTCAATGTCATCAGACACATCATTGGTTGGTGATGTTTTTTCTGGTGCTTTAACTTTTAAATCCGCAGGTTTAATCGGCACAGGTACAACGCGTGTCAATGCGGTAGTAAAAATATCCATTGCGACCTCCCTCTTAATAAGGTTATAAATAATACGGTTATCAAAATCAAATAAATGTCAAATACAGTTACAACATGGTTATCGGCATTAATAGCTCAAACTTTAACCTACTAACATTACCTCTGCTTAGATAAAAATAATACTAACTTAGTTCAAAATATAATATCGAGTTAAAATTAAACACTTGCCCTGACAGAAAAATCCACGTAATGTAAAAGCCAAATTAAAGTAACTACTTTAAAAATCTTGCTAGCTTTGCTAAACAATAAAAAGTAGTAACTCCATAACTTACACCAAATACTAATAGAGTAAACAACACATGACTTTAAACTTGATTGCTATTCATCTTCATCACCATCATACGGATTAGCTGCTCAGGTTTATTCGCTGAGGGGCTATGAACCTTTCAGCGGTGTAAGATAAATAAAATTAATGTCTAAACCCCCGAAAGAGTTCATCTCTCTCGGGGGTTTTCGCATTTTTATGACCTTGAAATTGTATATACATGATATTTTTTCAGCAGTTTTAGCCACATAAAAGCGCGATTTAACAGGACAAAATATTTAAAATTTAATAGGAAAACACCATGACAACTGAACCACGCTTAAGAATTGCAATGCAAAAATCTGGTCGTTTAAGCGACGACACACAAGCACTATTGAAACGCTGTGGCCTTAAACTCAATGTTTCGGATCGCCGTTTGTTGGCACATGTGACTAATATGCCAATCGATATTATGCGCGTACGTAGTAGCGATATTCCAGGACTTGTTATGGATGGCGTCTGCGACTTAGGCATTGTCGGCGACAATACGCTTGAAGAAACGGCATTAGAGCGCGCGTTAATGGGGCAAAAATCACAATACATTCGTACCTCAGGCTTAAATTTTGGTGACTGTCGTTTATCAATCGCCATGCCAGAAGGTTTTGATTATCAAGGTATTAAAAGCTTAAATGGCCTAAGGTTTGCCACAACCTACCCACAATTACTTAATCGTTATGCCAAAGAGAATGGTATCAAGGTTGAGTTTTGCTTATTAAAAGGCTCTGTTGAAGTCGCACCACGGGTCGGTTTATCTGATGGTATTTGTGACTTAGTGTCAACGGGGGCAACACTCGAAGCGAACGGCTTAGTTGAAGTGGAAGAAATTTTCCGCTCAAAAGCGTCATTAATTCAAACAGCTGATGCATTAGCGCCTGAAAAACAAAGTATTCTTGATACCTTATTACCTCGTATTCAAGGCGTGATGAAAGCAAAAGAAAGCAAATACATTATGCTGCACGCACCAAAAGATAAAATAGCGCAGGTAAGCGCCTTAATGCCTGGTAAAGAAACGCCAACCATTTTGCCTTTGGCTGGCCGTGATGACCTCGTTGCTGTACATGTTGTTGCCACCGAAACTTTTTTCTGGGAAACCATGGAACAACTTAATGCCTTAGGTTGTAACTCTATTCTAGTGATGCCAATAGAAAAAATGATGGGCTAGATAATAGCGTTATGGCCAATAAGTGCTAAGCACTAATTGGCTTAAAACACATTATCTTTCTAGGGTAAATTATTAAAAGTTGAATGTTATGAAAAACGAAATAATCAATTGGCTAAACTTGTCAGATACCGAGCGTAAATTAGCCTTATCCCGCCCTGCCATCGCAGAAAGCGGTTTGTTATCACAACAAGTAGAAAACATTTTAAGCAATGTCAGAGAAAACGGCGATAAAGCTTTATTTGATTTAACTGAGAAGTTTGATGGCGTAAAACTGACGACCTTGCGAGTGAGCTCTGCACAAGTCAAGGCAGCAAAAAGCAGATTAACCGCTGCTAGACTAAACGCCATCGAAACTGCTTATGGCAATATCAAACGTTTTCACCAAGCCCAAATAACTGCAGATATTCGGGTAGAAACAACCCCTGGTGTGGTGTGCACATTAAAAACGGAAGCTATCGCTAGCGTTGGCTTATACATTCCGGCCGGCAGTGCCCCGCTACCTTCAACCGTATTGATGTTAGGCGTGCCGGCACAACTAGCAGAATGCCCTCGCAAAGTCTTAGTTTGCCCGCCAGATAAAAATGGCCAACTAGCAGACGAAATATTGGTTGCGGCATCGTTATGCCAAATAGATGAAATATACAGTGTTGGTGGCGCTCAAGCGTGCGCAGCATTGGCATTCGGTACAGAAACTATTGCTGCGGTTAACAAAATTTTTGGTCCAGGTAATAAATATGTTACCGAGGCTAAAAAACAGCTTTCACAACAAGTAAATGGTTTTGCTATTGATATGCCAGCAGGCCCTTCAGAAGTACTGGTTATTGCCGACGCCAAAGCCAATGCCGATTTTATTGCCGCTGATTTATTATCACAGGCTGAGCACGGCCCCGATAGCCAAGTAATACTGCTATCTGACAGTAAAATCTTAATTGAAAAAGTACAATCCGCATTAGTTAGCCAATTAGCTGAACTATCCAGAGCCAATATAGCTGAACAAGCATTACAACAAAGTCGTTTGATATTAACCCAAGACTTAGCGCAAGCTGTTGAAGTATCAAATGAATATGGCCCTGAACACTTAATTATTCAAACCGAAAACGCTCAACAGTTATTAGCGGAATTGCGCAATGCGGGTTCAATTTTTGTTGGCGCTTACACACCAGAATCAGCAGGAGACTATGCTAGTGGTACTAATCATGTACTACCTACCTATGGTTATTCAAAGGTCATTAGTAGTTTATCGTTAGCTGATTTTTCCAGACGTTTTACCGTACAAGAAATTAGCCGCGAAGGCCTGAGTAATTTAGCACAATGTATTTGTGAACTCACCGATGCCGAAGGTTTAGACGGTCACAAGCGCGCCGTTACTATTCGTTTAGAAGCTGACTCGACTGGTCAAAATAGTACACTAGAACAAAGCTTGGAGGCATAAATGAGCATTGCAAATAAACTCGCTCGTAAAGAGCTAATCGCGATGGTGCCTTATCAATCAGCACGCCGGCTGTTTGCTAGCAGTGGTGATATGCAAGGCAAAATTTGGTTAAACGCCAATGAAGCATCGGGCCCCGGTCATTACCAAGTTAATAGTGATAGCATTAATCGTTATCCTGACTTTCAACCTGAAAACTTGATCAATGCGTACCGTCAATATTGTCGCCTATCAGCAGAAAACATCTTGGCTACTCGTGGCGCCGATGAAGGTATAGAGCTGATCATCAGAACGTTTTGTCAAGCCTATCAAGATAGCGTGTTAATTTGCCCGCCGACCTATGGCATGTATGCCATCAGCGCCGAAAATCACGGCGCAGATATTATCAAAGTACCATTAACCAAAGAGCTAGCACTGGACTTAGCAGGTTTAAAAGCACAAGTAGGTCAGGCAAAGGTGGTATTTTTATGCTCACCTGGTAATCCAACCGGCAATTTATTATCGCAAGACGAAATTCAAACCGCACTTGAGTTATTTGCTGAGTCAGCCATTGTTGTGGTGGACGAAGCCTATATCGAATTTAGCCCTGAACAATCTGTTGCAAGTTGGTTAAAAAAATATCCGCATTTAGTGATTCTAAGAACACTTTCAAAAGCCTTTGCTTTAGCGGGCTTACGCTGTGGCTTTACGCTTGCCAATACCGATATTATCGCTATGCTCAGTAAAGTGATTGCACCTTATCCAATTTCAGCGCCGGTCGCTGATATTGCTAGCACAGCATTAGCGCCATCAGGTCTAGAACAAATGAATGTTCGTGTGCAAGAAACCAATATGCTGCGTGTACAACTTGCTGATTGGTTAGCGCAACAAAGTTGGTGCAGCCAAGTATTTAACAGCGATGCTAATTTCGTTTTATTTCGCTGTCAAAATGAGACAATTAAAAACTTTATTTTCGAGAGTTTAGCGCGACAAGGCATTTTAATTCGCGATCAATCAAAACAGCAAAATTTAACTGATTGTTTACGCATAAGTATTGGTAGCGAACACGAGCTTAGCTTATTAAAACAAACTATTATCAATAGCTTTAACGACAAATTGACTACCGACAACGTTATCACCACAACAGCCCAAACGGCGGCAAAAGAGAATTAATATGAGCCAAGAAAATATTTTATTTATCGACCGTGACGGTACGTTAATTGAAGAGCCTGTCAGCGACAAACAAGTCGACAGTTTAGCAAAGTTAGTTTTCGAACCTAACGTTATTCCTGTCTTGATTGCTTTACAAAAAAAAGGTTATCGCTTAGTCATGGTATCAAACCAAGACGGTTTAGGTACCAGTAGTTATCCAAAAAGCGATTTTGACTTACCACATGATAAAATGATGGCAATGTTTGCCTCACAAGGTATTAGTTTTGATGACGTACTACTTTGCCCACACTTTGAAGCCGATAATTGTAGCTGCCGTAAACCTAAATTAGGTTTAGTCAGTGACTATTTGCAACACGGTAAAGTTAATTTTGCCAACTCTTATGTCATTGGTGATCGTGAAACCGATATTCAACTTGCCGCCAATATGGGCATAAAAAGCCTAAAATATAACAGAGAATCGCTTAATTGGAACGATATTGCCGAGCAATTATTGACGCAATCACGCACATCACAAGTAACGCGAACCACTAAAGAAACCGATATTAATGTCGCGATTAACTTAGATAAAGTCGGTGACATTAGCATCAAAACCGGCTTAGGATTTTTTGATCACATGCTAGAACAAATAGCGGCTCATGGCGGTTTTAGTATGCAAGTTAAGGTTGATGGCGATTATCATATTGATGAACACCACAGTGTTGAAGATACCGCCTTAGCGTTAGGTCAAGCACTTAAACAAGCCTTAGGTGACAAGCGTGGTATCGGTCGTTTTGGTTTTGTTTTACCGATGGACGAATGTCGAGCCGAATGTTCAATTGATCTTTCTGGCCGTCCTTGGTTAGAGTTTGATGCCAAGTTTACCGATAATAGAGTTGGGCAAATGTCGACACAAATGGTTTCGCACTTTTTCCGCTCATTAGCCGATTCAATGGCCATCACTCTACACCTTTCGACCACTGAAGGTAATTGTCACCACCAAGTTGAAAGCCTCTTTAAAGTCTTTGGCCGTGCTTTGCGTCAAGCAATAACCGTATCAGGCGATGATTTACCGAGTACTAAGGGATGTTTGTAAGATGAGCGAAAACAAGCCAGCTAACTTTGTTATTGTTGATACGGGCTGTGCAAACTTAGCGTCGGTAAAGTTTGCCGTCGAGCGTTTAGGTTTTGCCATTACTATTTCTGATGATATCAACACCATCAAAAGCGCTGATAAAGTCATTCTTCCCGGTGTCGGCAGTGCTCGCCATGCCATGGAGAATATAAAAGCTAAAGGCCTAGTAACGGCCCTACAGCAGCTTACTCAACCTGTACTGGGTTTTTGTTTAGGTATGCAGTTAATGGCACGCTCTTCTGTTGAAGGTGCAAAAACGGATGATGTTGTACCATGTTTAGCGCTGATCCCCACCGACATACGCCCGCTTGATGCGAAAGGTTTACGTATGCCACATATGGGCTGGAATACCTTAACGCAGGTCAGCAAACATCCAATATTTGCCGGCATTAACCCTGAAGACTATTTTTATTTCGTGCATAGCTTTGCCGCGCCGATTTCTGAATATACTGTCGCGCGTTGTCAATATGGCAGTGAGTTTTCTGCCGCCATTGCTAAAGACAACTTTATTGGTTGTCAATTTCACCCTGAGCGTTCGAGTAGCCTTGGCAGTAAAATTATTAAAAATTTTTTGGAGATGTAAATCATGATGATCCCAGCAATTGACTTAATTGACGGCGAAGTCGTACGATTATTTCAAGGTGATTACCAGCAAAAGACCCATTATCAATATACGGCAAAAGAGCGACAAGACGCATATGCTAAAGCGGGTGCTACGGTAATGCACTTTGTCGACTTAGATGGTGCAAAAGACAGCACGAAGCGCCAATTAGACTTACTTAAAACATTAGTTAAACACGATAGCATGATCATTCAAGTAGGCGGCGGCGTACGTTGTAAAGCCGACGTAGAGCAGCTACTTGCTTTAGGCGCTGATCGTATTGTTATTGGCTCGCTTGCCATCAAAGAACCGACACTCGTGCAACAATGGCTAACAGAATTTGGCGGTGAACGTATTGTCTTGGCACTGGATGTGAAAATTGATGCCTCTGGTAATAAAACACTCCCCACCCACGGTTGGATAAAAGACAGTGGCGTTAATTTGGAAAGCTTATTAGATGATTACATTGCCGCAGGCTTGATCCACGTGTTATGTACCGACATCAGCAAAGATGGTACGTTAAGTGGCAGCAATGTCGAAATGTACCGAGAGCTTTGCCAACAATACCCCTGTATTAAATGGCAAGCGTCAGGTGGCATTGGCTCACTAGCTGATATTAAAGCATTAATTCCTACCGGTGTAGACGGCGTCATTCTTGGCCGCTCACTATTAGAAGGTAAATTTACCTTAGAGGAGGCAATAGCATGTTGGCCAAACGCATAGTTAAAGGTATAGCACCTTGCCTTAATGTTCGCGATGGTAAGGTAGTCGATATAGGTATTGCTGTTCAATTTCGTTGCTTTGAGAAAAAGGAATTATTCCAATGTTAGCCAAACGCATAGTTAAAGGTATAGCACCTTGCCTTGATGTTCGCGATGGTAAGGTAGTCGATATAGGTATTGCTATTCAATTTCGTTGCTTTGAGAAAAAGGAATTATTCCAATGTTAGCCAAACGTATTATCCCTTGCCTTGATGTTCGCGATGGTAAGGTAGTTAAAGGCGTACAATTTCGTAACCATGAAATTATTGGTGATATCGTACCACTCGCGCAAAAATACGCCGAGGCAGGTGCTGACGAACTAGTATTTTATGATATTACCGCCAGCTCAGATGATCGCGTGGTCGATAAAAGTTGGGTAAGTCGCATAGCGCAAGTCATCGATATTCCTTTTTGTGTTGCCGGTGGTATAAAAACCGAGGCTGATGCGAAACAAATTTTAATGATGGGCGCCGATAAAATATCGATCAACTCACCAGCATTAAGAGATCCAAGTTTAATATCACGTTTAGCTGACGTTTTTGGTCAGCAATGTATCGTCGTTGGCGTTGATAGCTTTTTCAATAAAGACGCGAATAATGGTTTAGGTGAATATCAAGTGTATCAATTCACCGGTGATGAAACCCGCACACAAAAAACCAAATGGCGCACACTCGATTGGATCCAAGAAGTGCAAAAACTTGGCGCTGGTGAAATTGTGCTTAACTGTATGAATCAAGATGGTGTTCGGCAAGGCTATGATATTGAACAACTAAGCCAAGTGCGAAAATTATGTAACCTACCATTAATCGCCTCTGGCGGTGCCGGTGAAATATCACACTTTGTTGATGTTTTTCAACAGGCAGATGTTGATGGTGCACTTGCTGCCAGCGTATTTCATAAAGGCATTATTGCCATGGATGAATTAAAACAACACTTAAAAAATGAAAAAGTTGAGATCAGATTATGCTAATAACACAAGATAATATCAGCCAATTGGCATGGGATAAAATGGCCGGCATGATGCCTGCCATTATTCAACATCAAGATACTGGCGCGGTATTAATGCAAGGTTATATGAACGTTCAGGCTTTAGAGCAAACCTTAAATTCAGGCTTAGCAACATTTTACAGCCGAGCAAAGCAAGCACTTTGGTGCAAAGGTGAAACCAGCGGTAACTATTTAAAAGTTAGCCAAATAGTGACTGACTGTGATCAAGACAGCCTACTTATCGCTTGTCGTCCACAAGGGCCAACTTGCCATTTAGGCACTGAATCTTGTTTTCCTGAGCAAGCCATTAGCCAACAAAACTTTCTCAGCCAACTTGAACAAGTTATCGCTAGTCGCAAAAATGATGCGCCAGAAGATAGTTATACTGCACATTTATTTTCACGCGGCACCACTAAAATTGCCCAAAAAGTCGGTGAAGAAGGTGTTGAAGTCGCATTAGCTGCTGTTGCTGAAACCAAAGAAGATTTATTAGGCGAATGTGCTGACTTGTTTTATCACACCTTAGTGTTATTGCAAGATCAAAATATCGAACTTAGTGAAGTGATGGCGGTATTACAAGCAAGACATCAAAAAAAATAAGCTAAATAGCTTAAAATCACCATTATTAAAGCAAGTTTAATTTAATTAATGCATTTGTTAATTTTATTAAACTTGATGGCTATCTGTTCTTTAATAATCAATAACCTATCAATTTTCTTTCAAAAAAAAAACACCTAAAAAGTATATCCAAATCCACAAAACATAGAGTAACAAAGGCTTGTAGCTTGTATCACTTGACGAATGAAAGCTTAGCAACTTACAATATAAACTTAAATTTTAGGATGCAAAGATAATGCTAAGGATTAGCATATGTTCAAATATTATTCGCTCAAAAAGTACAGTAAAAAACTGCTACCGACGCTTGAAAAACGTTACGGTGAAGCACAATATTATAGTGCATCACAAGTACGAGCCACTATTTATCAACACGACTTCAACCCTAAGTATCTTCCTCTAGCCTATGTGTTATTTCTTGAGAAAAAGGCCCTAAAAAATGTGATATATATTGAATTTCCAGCGCTCAATATTAATCAATACAAACAAGAAATTTGTCAATACCTTGCAGATAAGCAAGATGATAGTTGCTTGCAAAGTTTACATACCTTGGTTGTTAACGGCTAAATTCCAATTAATACCAAGTTTATTAAGTTTGTTCCCACTCAGAAACTTAGTAAAATTGCTATAAGTTAATGTACTGAATGTTGTCTATACTATATTTATTGCTGCTGGATAAAATGCGAGTTTATCACTCCATGTGCTAGGCTAATAATAAGCATAATAGTTTCAGACGATTTCATTACAATAATTCAATAAAATAATTCATTAATAAGAAGTTGCTCTCGTATGACGGTTAAATTAAAGCACCGCCCAGAAGAAGAACAAATACTTTTAATAGTAACCGCTTTAGCAATCTTCGTAATACTTCCATTTCTTATGGTAAGTATTCAAAGCCAAGAAACAACGGCCATCCTCATTGACCTTGCTGCAATTATAGGTTCAATTATTATTTTTTCCGGTGTTTGGTACAGCAATAAAACACAACTTTTCAGTAACTTACTTGCAGTTTTTATGCAGGTATTATTATTAGTAGCTCTGGAATTAGAAGGCGCAAGTTTAATTTATTGGGTATTTCCCATTGTTATTGTAGCTTTTTATTTACTCTCCCCCACTATTGCTATTTTATTTAACAGCTTATTTATTATTTTGGCGTGTTTTATTACCTATCAACAATTCGATGACTTTACATTTTATCGTGTTATAGGCGGACTGGTATTAACTAATATGTTTGCCTGTGCACTTTCAATGTTTATGCAAAACAAAAATCGTCAATTATCCGAGCAGGATAAAATAAACAAAGTTCGTAATAATATTTTAGAATTGATCGCCAGTTCAAGTAAGTTATCAAAAGTACTACCTGCTGTTATCCAAGGTATTGAGAATGAATACTCAGACGCTAAATGCAGTATTTTATTACTCGACAAAACAGGAAAAAAATTAATATTAGGCGCAGCACCAAGCTTACCTGATTTTTATAACCAAGCAATAGACGGTTTCACTATTGGTGAAGCCATGGGCTCATGTGGAACGGCGGCTTACACAAGAAAAAGGGTTATTGTTACCGATATAGCAACACATCCTTATTGGACTGCTTGGGCAGCATTGGCAAAAAAAGCACAACTCTCTGCCTGTTGGTCGGAGCCAATCATCGATAACGAAGGTAATGTGCTAGGTACCTTTGCTATTTACCAACGAACAATATCAACACCAAACGAACTTGATTTCACACTTATCGAACAGTTTGCCAACTTAGCTCGTATCGCAATAGAGCGAGAAAAAGCCAATAAAACAATATGGCAGCAAGCTAACTTTGATAGTCTAACCAACTTACCCAATCGTAACTTATTACATGAACATCTAACAACAGCGGTCGATAATGCTCAACGCGAAAAAAAGCAACTTGCTATTATTATGTTAGATCTAGACAACTTTAAAGATGTAAACGATTCTTTGGGGCATAGTGCTGGTGATATTTTACTTATTGACAGTGCAAAGCGCATCAAAAAATGTCTTCGAAAAAATGATATTGTTGCCCGGCTAGGTGGTGATGAGTTTATCATCGTACTTGTCGGTACAAGTACAGACACTGACGTTGATAACATTGGACAAAAATTATTAAATACACTTGCGCAACCTTATATTATTGAACAAAAAAGCGTTTATTGCACCGCCAGTATAGGTATTGCACTTTATCCAAACGATGCCATGAGCATAGACGCGCTATTAAGAAATGCAGACCAAGCCATGTATGGTGCTAAAGCCCGTGGGCGAAACAGCATTCATTACTTTACCGAAAATATGCGCAAAAATTTTCTCAAACGCATGGAAATCATTCAAGATCTGCGGGTTGCTATTACAGAACAGCAATTTTACATGGTTTATCAACCGATAGTTAACTTAACAAATAATCAAATATCTAAAGCGGAAGCACTGATCCGTTGGCAACATCCCAAGAAAGGTTTAATTTCACCGTTAGATTTTATCCCTGTTGCAGAAGAAACTGGGCTTATTGTTGAAATTAGTGAATGGGTATTTAAAGAAGTATCACAACAGGTGCAGCAGTGGAGAAACAGTCACTGCCATAACTTAATGATCAGCATCAACACATCTCCTGTGCAGTACCGAAATAAAGGTCAGCAAATCATTGCTTGGGCTGGATCACTTATCGAACGAAATATCCCACCTGAAGCAATATCGATTGAAATAACAGAAAATTTGCTGATGGAGAATCAAGCAGAGGTGGTTAGCGCACTCGATAATATTCGTCGACAAGGGCTGACAGTGTCTATTGATGACTTTGGCACCGGTTATTGCTCATTCTCTTACTTGAAAAACTTCTCTATTGATTATTTAAAAATTGATAAAAGTTTTGTGCAGAATATGTCTGTCGATAATAAAGATGTTGCCCTTTGTGAGGCCATTATTGTGATGGCAAATAAGCTTAATATAAAGGTCATTGCCGAAGGTATAGAAACTGAGCAACAAAGAGAGCTTCTAACAAATGCAGGTTGCCTCTTAGGACAAGGTTATTTATTAGCCAGACCATTATCGATAGCTGATTTTGAACAACGACTGATTAATCAAAACATTTGATACTGCTTTATTCTCTTAGCTGTAATAGCACCGCTAAAATGAGTAAAATACTTCATTCGCATATAGTGAATTTTCATTTGTGATTCATAGTAGATAATTTTACTACTGGCAGTACATCAACCATAACTGATAAAAATCAGCAATATAACGGAATAAACCTTTGATAGAAAATGACATAATCTGGGAAAACAAAAACTTTTCACAACTCACTACCAATGAACTTTATGATTTACTAAAATTACGCATTGATATCTTTGTGGTAGAGCAAAGCTGTTTTTACCCCGACTTAGATGATCACGACCGACATCCCGAAACTCAACATTTATTTTGTTATCAAAAGGGAATTATGACGGCATATTTGCGCATATTACCCAAAGGATTAACCTATCCCGATAACATCAGTATTGGTCGTGTGGTGATTGCGCAAAGTGCTCGTGGTAAGGGCCTTGGTCACCAATTAATGCAAATAGCCCTAGCTAAATGCTTGCGCTACTTTCCGCAAGATACGGTCAAAATTTCCGCACAAGAGCATTTAGAAAAATACTATAATCAGCATGGTTTTAGCAGAGTAAGCGAAAGCTATTTAGAAGATGGAATTCCACATATCAGCATGTTACAAAAGCGCTAATATACCGCTATTCCATCAAGCAGATCATGGCTAGGTTATATAATTGTATAACCTAGCCACTGTTCATTATTATAAAGTTATTAAACGTTAAGCCGTAACAAAGCTACGAATGTTTTCAACCGCTAAAATTAAAATCACCAAAAATGTCGACAACATACCCACTTGTCGTTGAATTGAGATACCGATACTTTTCGTTAAACCAATGGCGTGTAAAGCACGGCCAACAACTAAAGTTGCCCCTAAGGCATGTTGCATGATCACAGATGCGCCATTTAATTCATAAACTGCCAATAAAATTAACGCTAAAGGGATATATTCGGCAAAGTTGCCATGAATACGAATAGCCTTAGCTAAAAATTTATTATCACCAGAGCCAATGCCAACTTTAAACTTCCTGCGTAAACGAATAATGTTAATGGCTAAGCCAATATATAAAATACCGAGTAAACTCGCGTAGAAGCCTGTTAACGATAGTGTTGCCATTTCCTTTCCTTATACTATTTTTATTATTAAACCATTATTGGCCGGAATCATACCGAGTAAGATAAGCAATTAATAGCGCCATTTAAGTAAAGAATGAGGTTATATAGGTCAGTGTCATTTTAAACGGCCAGTTTTACCATCAGATCAGCCGTTAATCGAGGCCCAGAATAACCTCCAAGGATAACAAAGATCTCCCCCACTAGCAGTCGAATAAAACACCATATCTAGTAAAATAATAAAAATAAAACCCTACATATAGTATTACTTTAACAAACTTTTGATCCTGATCAACAGTAAAAAACACAAAAACACTATATATTGTGCTCAACAGAAACAAAATAAGCATATATAGGTTTTAATATGAAATTTAATTGTTTACCTCCTTCGATTGTTTTCCAGGAAGTACCAAATGAAATTAGCCTTTGTTTTAGCGTTAGTGGCTGCAAAGTAGCTTGCACCGGCTGTCATAGTACTGAGTTATGGAATGCGGACTATGGCAGCCATTTATCAAATAAAAGCTTTATTAATTGGTTAACTAAATACCAGAACTTGATCAGTTGCGTGATTTTTTTTGGTGGTGAATGGCAAGCCAAAGCATTAATTGAAAAATTACTTATCGCTAGAAATTTGGGCTTAAAAACTTGCCTTTACTCTGGGCAAAAGCACATCGACATCAGTATATCTGAGCATCTTAATTTCTTAAAAACAGGTCCATGGCAATCAGCGCTTGGTGGTTTGGAAAGTATTACAAGCAATCAAGTTTTTCGCGATATAAAAACCGGTGAAAAGCTCAATCACTTATTTATAAAAAATCATCACAGTAATTTATTAAAAGGAGTTAACAATGTTGCAGCTTAGTGACAGGCAAATTAACCATAAAAAAGATTTTATCCATAATTATTTCCTCGCGCAAAATGCTGCTGACGGTTCAAAAATGGATGCTAATGCCAATGTTGGGCAAAAAAATATTGCTACATTAGAAGCAGAATTATTAAAAGACTGCTTTGTACAAATAAACCGAGCACTGGTACAAGACAAAATTCGTGAAGCATTTGGCGACGAGTTAGCACTTGAGTACTTACGGCAAATTGAAGCACATGAAATTTATGTGCACGATGAAACCAGTTTAAAGCCTTATTGCACGTCTATCAGTATGTACCCATTTTTACTTGATGGCTTAACTAAGTTGGGCGGCGAGTCAAAAGCACCACAGCATTTAGAGTCTTTCTGCGGTTCTTTTGTTAATTTGATTTTTGCTATTTCTGCGCAATTTGCCGGTGCTGTTGCCACCGTTGAATTTATCACTTATTTTGATTATTTTGCTCGTCTTGAATATGGTGATAACTATTTAACTAGCCATAAAAAAGCCATTGAAAACCATTTACAACATGTGGTTTATGCTATCAACCAACCCGCGGCAGCACGTGGCTACCAAAGTGTATTTTGGAATATTTCCTTGTTTGATCAACATTACTTTGCCGCTATGTTTGAAAACTTTGTTTTTCCTGACTTTTCCAAACCAAACTGGCAAACCGTTGAACAATTGCAGCAGTTTTTTCTTAGCTGGTTAAATAAAGAACGTGAAAAAGCTGTGTTAACCTTTCCTGTCGTTACCGCCGCGATGCTAACCGAAAATGGCCGCTGTAAAGATGATATTTTTGCTCGACAATTGGCCGAGCAAAAAGCACAAGGAAATTCATTTTTCATCTATTTATCTGATAGTCCTGACTCACTTGCCTCATGCTGTCGTTTGCGTAATGAAATTTCAGATAATACTTTTTCTTATACCTTAGGCGCAGGTGGCGTGGCAACAGGGTCAATTAATGTTATCACCTTGAACATGAACCGTCTGGTACAAGACGGTCGTGATTTACAAAGCGAAATTGAAAAAATTCAAAAATACCAAGTTGCCTATCGCAAGTTAATGCAAGACTACCAAGCCAAGGGCGCTTTATCGGTTTACGATGCTGGTTTTATCTCACTTGATAAGCAATTTCTAACCATTGGTATTAATGGCATGGCTGAAGCAGCAGAGTTTTGTAATATTCCGGCTAATAATAACCAAGCCTACAAAGACTTTGTCAGCAGCAAACTACAAGTGATTTATAACGCGAACCAAGCCGCTAAAAAGCATTTTGGCTATATGTTCAATACTGAGTTTGTGCCGGCAGAAAACTTAGGGGTAAAAAATGCGAAATGGGATCGTAACGACGGCTATCAAGTCAATCGTGACTGCTATAATTCATATTTTTATTTAGTAGAAGATAACGATACAAATCATTTAGATAAATTTGTTCTACATGGCAAAGAAATCACGCAATACTTAGATGGCGGCTCAGCACTGCATTTAAATCTCGATGAGTCATTATCAATCGAAGCTTACCTAAAGCTTTTCAACGTTGCTGCAGCAACTGGTTGTAATTACTTTTGCGTTAACGTCAAAATTACTATTTGTAATGATTGTGAGAAAATAGATAAACGCACCTTAATGTATTGTGACGCTTGTGGCAGTGAAAATATTGACCACGGCACACGTATTATCGGCTATTTAAAGCGTATTACTGCATTTAGCCAAGGCCGGCAAAAAGAGCATGCTTTACGTCATTATCATAAAAAGCGTGCGTAGATCGTCTGAACTCAATTGGTTGCATAAAAAAGATCGCTAATGCATAATGCCGATCACTTAAGGTGAGCGGCATTTTTCTTTTAGCCACGGGGTACCTGTTTTTGCATACTTTGAGTGTGCGTGGATAACTTCGTTCTCGTTTCATTTCATTTCATTTCATTTCTAGTTTAAATTAACTCACATTTTCTCTATATCTAAGATTATTTTTGGTACATTTCCTGGTGCATAGATTGGTATCATCGTGAGCTTATGAATTATGTGAGAAGAAGCATCCCTGAAGCTTAATTGGTTCGGATAGATACTTTTTAGTGATTGAGCTATCAATATCATTTTGTACCGGATCAGATAATATCCAAGCAATATGCCCCCACAACTCCTGAATAATAGCTCTGGCAAGTTACTTCGTAGCGTAAACCGACTTTCAAGCATCTATGCTTGATTTCTCTGTAGCCTATTTCAATCTCCCAACGATGTGCATATAAGTCAACGATATCTGTACTTGGATAAGCCATCGGGTCAGTCATTGAAGTGAGGATTTGAACCGCTTTACCTTTGATTTTACGCGTCAATAATCTTGCCTCAATGCTCTCGGGTAACGCTGGGCGTTTTTTTCTCGATTGTGGCGTTGTATATAAAAGTATCAATTTATCTTGTTTCCCAAAGCTTTGTATTACCTCATATTGTGTTCGCTTTTTGAGTGGCGGCAACCAATGAGTGTTTGTCCCTCGTTGTTGCCAATCATGTAATAATCCAAGTGAATAAGAACCTTTATCGAATAGCGTTAAACTGTCGTTTGGCATACGCTCTATCATTCTAGCGGCTAAGTTCATTTCACTTTCCGTAACACTATCAAATGCGCTGTCGACGATAAGGTGGCGGCTTAACTCCATCATGCAGACCATGCGAACTTGCGGGTATCCTGCCTCACTTGCTTTGTTGGCTATACGAGTAAAACTCGCGCTATTCTCTTTCGTTTCAGGTGTTCGTCAAACAACACCGTCGACACTATAAAGCGTCAAACCACACCAATGCGGGTGCTCTGCTCGCTCATTCCACGTTGCGGAAGTTTGATGAAAAACATCACGAACAACATCGCTACCGAGTTTTTACATGCCTGAGTTATGGCACTTCGCGCGACATAATCAACCTCTTTAGGGAGAACAATATCGAGCTTGTTAATTAATTGGCGAACGGAACCTGTTCTAAATAACGCCATACCAATAACCGCCCAAACCATTGCGTCCATCAGTAACTTACGTTTTCTGAGTGTAGCAACGCCATTTGAATCAAGACACGATTGAATGATGTCAGGCTCTAATACATCAGCAAGACATGAAAATTCGGTAAGACGATTAATTGAGGTGCGAGCAAGCGCTTCTGAAAGTTGCATAAAAAAATCCGATGGCTAAGGCTTATCGGATTTTCGCATGTGTACAGGATCGGTCAAATGTTCCCTAAAATTTTTAATAAAATTCGCTTAACTGATCGGCATTACGCTAATGCGAGCTTTTTATTTTTAAATTGCAACTAAACAGAAAAATTAAGCTAACTTCTCATCTAATAATGCGTTAACTTTTTCTACTGCTTGTGTGCCATCAATAGTGATATAAGCGCAAGCATCAGCTTTAGCTTCTGCTTGATAGTAGGCAACTAATGGTTTTGTTTGCTCGTGATAAATACCTAAACGCTTGCGCACTGTTGCTTCTTCATCATCTGGGCGAACTAATAATTCATCACCAGTTTCATCATCTTTACCTGCCACTTTTGGCGGATTGTAAACTATGTGATAAACACGACCTGAGCCAGCATGAACCCGACGGCCAGCCATACGCTCTACAATCACTTCATCAGGTACATCAAACTCAATAACATAATCAACAGCAACGCCGTTTTCTTTCATGGCGTCAGCTTGTGGAATAGTACGTGGGAAACCATCCAGTAAAAAGCCGGCTTTACAGTCATCCTGCGCTATACGCTCTTTAACCAAACCAATAATTAATTCATCAGAAACGAGTTGACCTGCGTCCATCACTGCTTTGGCTTTTTTGCCAAGTTCAGTTCCTGCTTTAATTGCAGCGCGAAGCATATCACCGGTAGAGATTTGTGGAATGCCAAATTTAGCCATTAAGAATTGTGCTTGAGTACCCTTACCGGCACCTGGTGCACCTAATAAAATAATGCGCATTTAGTATAACCCTATTTAATTAATGAATTGGTTTTGCGAAAGTGCAAACACTATACATATTCAAAGGGTTTCAAACAAGTAGCAAGCCGTGCAAAAAATCAAAAAAGGAGCTAAAAAGCTCCTTTTTTTGACTAAAGTCTAAGGTCAATATGAGCTAAATCATTATTTAGTTAAACTCAGCATCAATTTGTTCAAACGTGCAACAAAACTCGCTGGGTCTTTCAAGCTACCACGCTCTGCTAACATTGCTTGTTCAAACAATACTTCAGTCCATTGTTTGAATTGCTCGTCATCTTGTTCATCTGCAACGTGCTTGATCAATTCATGTTCAGCGTTGATTTCAAAAATTGGTAAAGCATCTGGCACTTCTTGGCCAACTGACTGCATCAATTTCATCATTTGGCTGCTCATGTCATGTTCATCTGCAACGATACACGCTGGTGAGTCAGTTAAACGTTGTGAAATTTTTACATCTTTGGCTTTACCTGCAAGTGCCGCTTTGATGCGCGTAACAACAGGATCAAATTCTTGCTCAAGTTTTTCTTGTGCTTCTTTCGTTTCAGCGTCATCCATATCACCTAAATCTAAACCGCCGCGCGTTACTGATTGTAATTGCTTGCCGTCAAATTCAGTTAAATGGCTAACTAACCATTCATCAATACGATCCGACATTAATAACACTTCAATGCCTTTTTTGCGGAATACTTCTAAATGCGGGCTATTTTTAGCTGCTTCGAAGCTATCGGCAACCACATAGTATATTTTGTCTTGGCCTTCTTTCATGCGTTCAACGTACTGTGCTAAAGAAGCACTTTGTACGCTGGTATCGGCATGAGTTGAAGCAAAACGTAACAAGCCCGCAATGGCGTCTTTGTTAGCCATATCTTCTGCTGGACCTTCTTTTAGCACTTGGCCAAACTCATTCCAAAACAGTTGATATTGATCAGCGTCTTTTTTGCCTAGCTTTTCAAGCATTTTCAATACACGTTTGCTACAACCTTTACGGATAGCTTGGGTGATCTTACTGTCTTGTAAAATTTCACGCGATACGTTTAATGGCAAATCATTTGAATCTAATAAACCTTTAACAAAGCGTAAGTAAGCTGGCATAAACTGCTCAGCATCATCCATAATAAATACACGTTGTACGTACAACTTTAAGCCGTGTTGTTTTTCACGATTGTACATATCAAATGGTGCTTTTGATGGAATGTACAATAATGAGGTATATTCAGTTTTACCTTCTACCTTGTTGTGTTCCCAAAGCATAGGGTCAGCAAAGTCATGAGATACATGTTTATAGAACTCTTTGTATTCGTCGTCACTTACCTCTGCTTTTTCACGCGTCCAAAGTGCTGTTGCTTTATTTACCGGTTCCCATTTTGCAGGTACCGCGTCACGAGCTTCAACAGCTGGCGTTGTTATATTGCCTTCATCGTCTTTTACTTCTTCAACAGCAGCAACCGCTGGTACTTCTGGCGTTAACATTTCAACAGAAACAGAAATATGATCTGAGTATTTAGTCACAATTGACTTTAAACGCCAATCATCAGCAAACTCAGTTTCATCTTCTTTAAGATGTAAAATAATATCAGTACCACGACCTGATTTTTCAATCTTAGCTGTAGTAAATTCACCTTCACCTTCCGATGTCCATTCAACACCTTCAGATTTATCAACGCCGGCAGCACGTGAACGTACCGTCACTTTATCTGCAACAATAAATGCTGAGTAAAAGCCAACACCAAATTGACCAATTAGTTGTGAGTCTGCCGCTTGGTCGCCTGATAATTGTGAGAAAAATTCAGCCGTACCTGATTTTGCAATGGTACCTAAATGCTCAACGATTTGGTCATGAGTCATACCAATACCGTTATCAGAAATAGTCATGGTGTTGGCTTCTTTATCTGAGCTAACACGTACACGAAGTTCGCCGTCACCTTCATAAAGGTCGGCATTTGATAATGCTTTAAAACGTAGTTTGTCTGACGCATCAGCTGCATTAGAAACTAACTCACGTAAAAATATTTCTTTATTCGAATAAAGAGAGTGGATCATTAGTTTAAGTATTTTTGCATTATCTGATGCAAACTGATGTTTTACAGCGTTATTTTCTGTTGTCATTTAAAACAATCCTCTAATGTTTTTTTCAATTTGGTAAACGACTTGCTAACTAAACCTATCATTTGATTATGTTCAATAAGAGCTAAATCGCTTTATTTGCTTGTTACCTTATTTGAGGCTCATTAAATTTTTTTCAAGGGGAATTGTAAATAAATTAGATTTAAAAAACCGTTGCACTCTAAGAGGAAAGATCTAGCATATGTTTTAAATTGAATAACAATAAACTATTTCAACAATTTAATTTATATGAGTTATAACCAATAATAAGTTGCTTTGAGTTAACACTGTCCTTTACATTAGAGTCTTGGCGATTTCTTTTCCACCAACGCGCATAAGCATTTTTCAACACCTGAAAAATATAAGGATTCACACGCTTGTTTGATCGAAATAACAACGCTGCTATTTTATTAGCTGGCATTTTAGCTTTAGTGGTAGGTGTTGGTGTGGCGCGCTTTGCTTTTACATCATTACTGCCAGCCATGCTAGAAAATCATCTCAGTATTGCTTTTGCCGGCATGCTGGCATCAGTCAACTATGTTGGTTATTTATCGGGTTCTATTTTTTCTATTTTCATTAAAGATATTCATGCCAAAGTTAAGTTTTTTAGATTTGGTTTAGTGCTCTGTATTATCACCTCGCTATTATTAGCGATTACCCAAAGCCAAGTTATTTGGTTAATTGCGCGCTTATTGGCAGGTTTTGGCGCAGCTATGGCACTCGTGGTTGGCTCAGCCATCGTGATGTCAAAACTGCAAAATACCAACAAAACTAAAGCCATGGGCATTCACTTTAGCGGCCTTGGTTTCTCAATATTAGTTTCTGATGTCATTATGCGTGCGGTTTTTAATTTCAGTGATCACTGGCAACATGCTTGGTTAGCTCTAGCAATTGCAGGAACAGTGTTCGCTTGTTATTCAGCCTATATTTTAACTTTTGATAAGCAAAATGCCGATCAAGTGATTAAGCATAAATTTGATAAATCATTATTTAGCCCGCTGGTTATTATTCTTGCCCTCGCCTACTTTACCGAAGGTGTTGGTATGGTAGTACAGGCAACATTTTTACCTGATATTGTTAATTCATTACCGGGTTTAGCAGGCTATGGTGGCTATGCTTGGTTGGCTGTGGGTTTGGCAGGTATTCCCTCTTGTATTATTTGGATGCGTTTAGCCCATCGCTACAACAGTATTGATATGATGATGTTAGCTATGGCACTACAAGTGGTTGGTATTTTAATTCCTATCTTCTCCAACAACATCATACTTAATCTAATTAGCGGTATGTTATACGGCGCAACCTTCATTGGTTTAGTGGCTTTGTTTATGAATTTTGCCGGTCAATTAGCTGGGAAAAATCCGGTATTTATTATGGGCGTGATCACCGCTGCTTATGGCGTTGGACAAGTCGTTGCACCGTTATATTGTGTCGCACTTATCGAGCAATTTGGCAATTACAATGCTGCACTTTATCTCACCGCTATTATTGTAGCTATCGGCATAATATTACTGAAATATGCCAAAACATGCTTAATGACCAATAACCATGCCGCTAGTCACTTATAAAAAATGACTATTGATTTTTAATCCGTAAAGCAATTTGCTCTACATAAGCAATTGCTTTATTGAGAATTAATCACTTTTCTCATGCATTGAAATAACTGTCGCTGATTTAACAGAATGTTGAAAATACTTATCTTTAACGGCAATGTAAGCTGGATCAGTGAAAAACTTATCCATTATTTCTTTGCTTGGAAAGTCGATAGTAAACACACGGTTTATTGCCGCACAGGTTTTTGATTTTAACACCTCACTGACTTTAAAATCGAACCCAAAACTAGCACCAAATGAATGCAGTATCGGCATCATATGCTCACGATATTTTTGATATGCTTCATCATCAGTAACTTCTAAAGCCATTATTCTCTCAAAAGACATATTTACTCCATTAGGGTCTGTTGATTTTCCAGTTTATAACTCTACTCGGGTTTAAAAATCGGACAAAGAATTATTTAATGCAACATTGGTTTATTCCAAAACACGTTCATAGAATGACGCTTTTCAAAACACCCGAAATATTTTTTACTATGCTACTTTTTACTATGTCACCCATGATCACCCTAAGCAATAACAAAATACTGACAATATTATTTTCTAATAAGATGAAAGGTGTATTTATTCGGAAAGTGGCAGACTCGCACCTCGTCCCCTCTCATTTGGCGAAACTCATGACCTAAGCAAGTTACTGCTGCTATACAAGTTATTATGGGTAGCTAGATAAGCGTTTAAAGTGAAGTCCTCAGTTCACTCCAGGCCTGAAAACGATTGCGGCCACAGCCTTTTGCAATATACAGTGCCTTATCAGAGCGCTTGATAACTTCTCCTACTTGCTTATCTGTTTTGGTTCTTTCCGACACGCCAAAACTGGCTGACACCTTGATTTCAGTATTATCAATACTGAACGATGCGGCATTCATATTTATTTTAATTTTATCGGCAAGGTTGCATGCACCTATTTCGTTCGTTTCAGGTAGATAGATCAGAAACTCTTCGCCTCCCCATCGACAAAGTACATCGCTATCTCTGACTGATTCTTTTAATATTTTCGCTATTTTTATCAATACATTGTCACCCGCATCATGGCTATATTTATCATTTATGTCTTTAAAGTGATCGATGTCAATGATAATTACCGCAGCAGGTGATTGTTCTCGTTTGCCAAGCAGCCACAATTTGCTGACTTTGGCATTAAACGCACGGCGATTGTCCAACAAGGTCAGCGAATCGGTGTTTGCGGTAAATTCTGCTGTCTCTCTTGCTTCTTCAGAGCGCCTAAATTTGTATGCTACCGCAAAGGCTAGCAAAACAACATCCAGTGATACGCCTATGTCTACGGCCCTAAAACCTAAATAAGTAAAAGGCAATGCGCCAGCCACAGTAAGGGCAGTAATACTAGCCCCGATCGCACCGGTCATTGTTGCTAAAATAAAATATTTAGCGCTTGGATTATTTTGGCGAAGCGCAATAAATCCAAGCACTAACATGGTAAAGCTAAATAGTGGGATGTAATAAAAGGCAATCACAGCGCAACCAAGGTGGTAATCAAAAGCGGCAAAGATAGAAAGTATCAATAAAATTAAGCCATTTGCCCAGTGCAACATTGTTGATAACTTTGGCATTGAAGTGTTTAGCTTCAAAAAATTTAAGGCAAAGATAATGCCGGCAATACCATATAACACCATCAAAAAAAGTACAACGTACTGCTCAAAAAGTGGAGAGTTCGGCCAAAACCACATAAAAGCGTGACCAGAATATCCCAGATTCGCAATCAGGAAACTGAAAAGGTATAAAGAAAAGTACAGATGATAGGTTTCTTTAATCGATAGAAACATCAATAAATTGTAGATTAGCAGAGACAAAATAGCCCCATAAAGAATGCCATAAGAAAATGTTGCGTGATTATTCTGCAAGTGAAACTCCTGCTCACTACTTACCCAAAGATTTAATGAAGTGGGATCATTGTTTGTTACCTCAATCAGAAAAGTGGTTTCACCTGGCGGGAAAGAATAATTAAAAGACAATTGCCGGTGATCAGTTCGTCTCGCACTGAAGGGAAAAATATCGCCAATCGTTGTAACTAGGGTTGTAATTCTTTGCCCCTTGTTTATTTTGTAGATCGCAATTTTGTCTAGCCATATACTTTCGGTCCACAGTGTACGTAAAAGTGTTTTAGCTGTTGGATTTTGAACAGTAAGCTGTAACCATACTATGTCAGAGGTAATTCCAAAGTTGGGTACACTAGTGGTTGAATGAATGCCTTCTTTATCTAATTTTTCATATGCATTTAACGGTGATAACTTATCTTTAGTCTGTAAATAAACTAAGTGATTGCCGATAGGTTGATTTTGAGGTTTACTGATGTCTAAGCTTGTTGTTTGTGTTACATCGGTTGCACATACGTCAGTGGTAGAGAACGTGGTACATAAACCAAAGAAGACACATATAAGAAAACGAGCGTAGTTTGTCATTATTATTATTGTCCTAGTAGCAACTATTTTTTGAGAGTAGAATCACTTAGTGTTATCAGAAGCCTGCACAATAAATATTATATACTCAATACACAAAAATTTACATCCGATTGCTTTTATTGGGTATTTTTAAGTTATCCTGGCCCCCCTAACTTTGTTCAATTTGATTTAGCAATGGCTGTTACGATTTTACAGGAAACAAACTCCTAGTTACGCTTTCGACTGGTGATTTTAATCACGCCACCCATAATAATTCTACACAATATCCATTTTATTACTTGTTGCCCTTCATCTTAAATTGATGACTTATTTATCAAGTATATTGCGGGTTTGCTCGTGACTGTATATTACTAATGAGCAAAATATTGAGCTTTGCTCATATGTTAAGCAAGCTTAGTCCTACGACACAGCGTAAGCTCATTTTTTGACTGTTATTTCAGATCGGTTATGCACTATTTAAATAAGCTTGCGCATTGGTCATACCGTACGTACGCTTTAAGCCTACATGTTCACTAAATTCACATAAGTGCTCTGCTGTACCTACCGCACCGGTAAGATACCTTCAAAATCAGTCGTCAACATAAGCCATACACGACAGCAGTGCGCCTTCATCAAAAAGGGCTTGTGATTTAAAACGTCGCTCCCGAAAATGTCCTGTACATTTATCTTCTCGGTTAGCTTGACGGACAATAGGCTCATTTAACGAGCGCATAAACCAACTGATAGCGATTAACTACTGATTACTTCGGGGTAAGTGGAGCCGTATTACCGAAATCAAGCTAAAAAGTTACTTCTTCACCTTCATTTAAAATATATAACGGTATTGGCGAGTTCATCTCTTTGTGCATTTTTAATAAACGCAGTAAAGCCGAATGTGAGCTATGGTCGCCCATTTTCCAGCTATTATTACCATAACCCCATGGGATCATGACTTTACAATTAAGCTCTTGAGCTGCCACTAAAGCATCTTCAGGCGTGGTATGAACATAGCGATACCATAAGCTGTTTTCTTTATGATAATAAGAAGCAATAGGCATTAAACAGACATCCATATCACCATAACGCTGTTGAATGTCTTGAAAGTGTTTTGAATAACCCGTATCACCCGCAAAAAATATCCGTTTACCTTGCTGTTCGATAACCCAACCGCCCCAAAGTGTGGCATCATTATCCTCATAAACAAACGGGACTAAAATCCGGCTACTAAAATGATGAGCGGGGACAAAATTAATATTCAATTCTGCTAATTTAGCCGTTGAAAACCAGGCCATTTCATTAATATTATAACCGCCATCGGGAAAGTGTTCACCAAAGCCTAGCGGTACCAAGTATTGCGCATTAGTAGCGATATTTTCAATGTCATCTTTGTTGAAGTGATCATAATGAATATGCGAATACAGAACTGCATCTACATCATTAAGTTCATCAGCTAATAGCCACTTGGGCTCCTTGCGAAAGAAACCGTTAGCCAATCTAAAAGCCCAATCAACCGGCCAATCAAATTGTTTGCTTACAGGATCTAATAGTAAGGTACTTCCTTCAGGGCTTTTAAGGTAAAAACTTGCATGCCCTAACCAGCGAAAGGTAAAACCGGTATTAACTTCGGGCTGTAATTGCTTGCCAACAAAGCGACAATTTTCACCGGGGCTTTCACATTCGACTACCGTTGATGGCTGATAACAGTTTTCTTGGCAAGTAATTTCATAGCTTTTTTTGCCCGGATACAAGTTAGCAAAACGCGTAAGCTTATCAGGATTATCTTTATATTTTATAATAGAGTTGGCTTGTTCTATGTTTGTTAGCTGGTTAGTTGAAGTGCAACCAACAATAAAAGTAGTGCTGATAATAGCACTATTTCGTAATAATTTTTTAATCGTTATATTGATATTTATGCTCTCGTAAAATGAGTTAAAGGCTACTGGATAAAAACCATTAGTTAGAAACTATAGTTTTTCCGTCCGGACAAGGCATGCGACAAAGTATTGCCATCAACATATTCCAGCTCTCCACCTACCGGCACACCATGAGCAATACGTGAAATTTCAACATCATGCTTTTGAGTGAGTTCAGCAATAAAGTGCGCGGTTGCTTCGCCTTCTACCGTTGGATTAGTGGCTAAAATAACTTCACTAAACTGGCCGGTCGCTAATTGTTTTTCTAAAATATCTAGGCCTAAATCATCAGGGCCAATACCATCAAGTGGTGATAAATGCCCCATTAATACGAAATAGCGACCTTGAAATTCACCGGTTTGTTCTATGGCGATAACATCGGCAGGCGTTTCAACAATACATAACTGCGTGGCTATTTTACGCTTTGGACTTTGGCAAATATCACATAAGTTTTCTTCGGTAAAGTTACGGCACTGCTGACAATGACCAATATTTTCCATTGCTCGCGCTAAAGTCTGCGAAAGCTTATTGCCGCCATGACGGTTTCGTTCAAGTAAATGAAATGCCATACGTTGTGCAGATTTTGCTCCTACACCCGGTAAACACTTGAGGGAATCAATAAGTTCTTGAACTAATGGGCTAAATTTCATTACGACTCTTTTTGGGCTGCGTTAAGTTTCATACGCTATTGACATAGTTATTAATGGAGTTTAAATCGCAAAAACAACAATGATATAGCAAGTATATTATTTTTGATGCTCGGAGTTTATCACTCGATTTAGCGATTGGTAATAAATAATTGAAAAGATTTTTTGCCCGTTAACTACGCTAATTTAACCCAAGGCAGTAAAATTTCAGTATTATGCTAAGTATATTCCTCTATTCACCTTTAGCTACTAGAGCCAGCCATGTTAACAAACATCATCATAACGCTAGCGTTATTGTTATTAAGCTTTTTTGGCTTGCAACGACTGTTCACCCTACCGAAAAATGTTTGGTTGCTTTTTTTGGTGCAACCTTTGGTTATGGCTGCTTCACCGGTGATCGTTTTTATTGGTGGTATTCTGGCCACCAGTATGGGTGCAGACCCCGCATTGGTGACATTGCCGGTTACCGTGATGATTTTAGGTGTAGCCAGTACTGCTATTCCTGCGGCATTATTGGCCCAAAAAAAAGGTCGACGTTTTGCAACCTTTACCGGCTTTATGCTCGGTTTTTCAGGCACTATGCTAGCAATGTTTGCTGCACTAAATGGCAGTTTTGAATTATTGGTATTGGCGAGTTTATTATTTGGTTCGTGTACGGCTTTTATTCAACAATTACGTTTTGCCGCCATTGAAAGTATTTCAGACAGCAAAGATGTGCCGACAGTTTTATCAATTTTAATGCTAAGCGGTATTTTTTCTGCATTTTTAGGACCGGAAATAGCGGTTACAGCCAAAGACTGGTTAAGCTCGCCCTATGGTTATGCAGGATCTTTCCTCTTTCTAGCTGGGCTGTTTTTAGTGGCGATGTTATTGATGTTAAATTTTCGAGATGCTGAAATAAAACCAAGTGGCAAGCATGGCGAAATACGTGCTTTAAGTAAAATAATCAAGCAACCTATTTTCATTATCGCGATATTATCTGCGGCTATTGGTTTTGCCTTGATGAGCTATTCAATGACAGCAACGCCGCTGAGCATGCACCACTTACATGGCCATAGTTTGAATGATACTAAGTGGGTTATTCAAAGCCATATCGCAGCAATGTTCATCCCGTCATTATTTACCGCACTGTTAGTAAAACGTATTGGTTTGAAAAATTTAATGTTAACAGGCACGATAATTTACGCCTTGGTTGCGGTTATTGCATTATCTGGTGAGCAAGTTATGCATTATTGGTGGGCATTAATTTTACTCGGTATCGGCTGGAATTTTCTTTTTCTTACCGGCACCTCGTTATTACCACAAAGTTATCATGCAAGTGAGCGCCATAAAGTACAAGCCATCAACGACTTTATTATTTTTGGCTTTCAAGCTACAGCATCATTAATGGCTGGATGGATATTATTTAAAGCGGGTTGGCATGTAGTGGTATTAACCAGCTTACCTTTTATTGTTATTTTATTTATAGTGAGTTGGTTTTACTTTAAAAAAGAGCGACAAAATGCAAAGCAAGTGCTTAAAAATATGACTAACGGTGAAAGTCATCAGGAAAAAGAAGCCTAATTATGAGCAATATCACGAATAACAAAACAAAAAACACAAACAATAACTTAACTATTTTTCAGCACGGCGAGCCAATTTTAGCGCAAGTTGCTCAAACCGTACATGATGTTAATTCAGCAGAAATAAAACAACTTATTATTGATTTAAAAGCAACGGTTACAGAAGCTAAAGGCGTTGGCATTGCGGCGCCTCAAGTGGGTGAAAGCCTACGGTTATTTTTAATGTGCTCAGCGCCAAGTGAGCGCTACCCTGACGCGCCCTTATTACCCGTTAGCGTTATTATTAATCCAAAAATCATCAAGACCAGTGAGCAACAAGTATTAGGCTGGGAGGGCTGTTTAAGTGTAAAAGGCAAACGCGCTTTAGTGCCGCGATATAGTCATATTGAGGTGAGTTACTCCGATGAAACAGGCCTTACCCATCACAAACACTTAACGGACTTTCTTGCGCGTATTTTTCAACATGAATTAGACCACCTTAACGGCATAACGTTTATTGAGCGACTCAATAATGAAGATGACGCCATTGATGAACAACAATGGCAAAAGCAACAAAAAGTACGAAAAAGTAACTCAGCGAAACTTACCATTGTGGATAATAAAACTTAATTATCAGCTCTTTATACTTGTTTACCGCACTTTTAACATGACTTTCAAACAAGCCATGACTAAAACACCAAATCTTGCTGACTTTAGAGAGATTAAAAATTGATAATTTATGCTACTTTTGTATGCCTATAACACTTAGTGCTTCTTAACTTTCAACACTTTAAAATCAACGTTATTAACCTATTTCTCATTGGCTTTAACCAGCACAACAGGAAAGTTCAGAGACATCTTTACTAAATGTTTGCGCACATAATTTTAGTCCTTCTACCATAGTTAAGTATGGAAATAGCTGTCCTGCAAGGTCATCAACAGTCATGTTATTATGAATAGCGAGTGCGGCACTTTGTATCAACTCCCCACCTTCATGAGCAAGTATTTGTGCGCCAAGAATTTTACCTGTTGGCTTATCCGCTACTAGTTTAATAAAGCCGTCCGTTTCAAAATTGGCTAATGCGCGTGGCACGTTTTCCATCTCTAACACCCGACTAATTACATCAAAACCAGTGTTTATAGCTTGCTCTTCGGTTAAGCCTACGGTGGCAACTTGCGGATCAGTAAAGATAACCGCTGGCATTGTTGATAGGTCGAGCCTAGTATCCCCACCCGTCATATTTATACCCGCTCTACTACCCGCAGCGGCAGCAACATAAACAAATTGAGGCATAGTAGAGCAATCACCAGCGGCATAAATATTGGTCGTTGACGTTTCCATTTTATCATTGACTACGATGGCACCATTTTTTTGTGTTTCAACAGCAACATTTTCTAAGCCAAGCTGAGCCGTATTGGCATGACGGCCAGTCGAGATAAGTAATTTGTCTGCTTTTAAAGTCCCTTTATTAGTCTCCAATGAGAATGCAGCTCCATCATAGCTGACCTTACTTGCTTGTGTGTTATTAAGTACGCGAATGCCCTCTTTTTCAAAACACTCAGTTAGCTTTTCCCCTAACAATGCCTCTTCTGCATACAATAAGGTATGGCGTGCTAATACGGTAATATTGCTGCCTAAACGTGCATAAGCTTGGGCAATCTCTAAAGCGATAACAGACGAGCCTATTACGATTAAGCTCTCAGGTAACGCTTCAGCAAATAGTGCTTCTGTTGATGTCCAGAAGGGAGTGTCAACTAAACCATTGATAGGCGGAATAGAGGGCGTAGATCCCGTTGCAATTAAGATGCGGTCTGCCATCAGTTCTTCATCACTTCCATCTGCTTTTCTAACCCGTAAGGTATTTTTGTTTTTAAAACGCGCGTAACCTTTTAACAAGGTTAATGCTGGGTTGTTATCTAAAATGTTTTGATACTTGGCACCGCGCAACTCTTCAACACGTGATGTTTGTTGAAGCGCTAGTAACGAGCGGTTAATTTGAGGCTGACTGTTTTCAAGACCATCAAATGGATTTTTGCGTTGCTGATGAGCCAATTGCGCAGCACGGATAAGTATCTTAGATGGCACACACCCAACATTGACGCAACAGCCCCCAATGATGTCTGCACCTTCGATCATGGTGACTCTTGCACCACCTTCAGCTGCTTTGATAGCGCTAGCAAATGCTCCGGAGCCACTACCAATAATAGCGACATGCAATTGTTCTGTTGTTGCAGCATTTAATTCCGAAACTGTATAGCCTAAAGCTTCAATGGCATCAACAATTTCACACCGCTTAATGTCATCTACTGTTTCAATTTCAGCCGTTGCATCAGGGTATGAAATATTAATTGTCCATACGCCATCAATAGCTTCAACTGCTTTTTTAATATGGTCAGCACAACGACTACAAGTCATACCCTTGATCGATAAAGTTATCATGTTAATACTTCCAATAATTATAAGTTAAATTTCTCGTGTTATGCTGGGCATGATTCATCATCACAACGACGACTTGCCGGAGAGACCATATCCCATATCGACACAGCAACCATTAGCCCAAGTCCTGTATAAGTCGCAGATGAACTCCATCCATATTGGAACCATGGATATAATGATAGTAAGACTAAAATTGGCCCCATTGAACCAAGTAAACTACGATGCCACTGGCGATGACTAAACCAGCCGAGAATATTCATCACCAACGCTAATGAGGCAAATAGTGGCAATAAGGTATTAACGAACAATCCTTCCCACTGTCCTAAAAAGCCCATACCTAAAGCGGCGGCAATATTGGCAATAGCAGGAAAACACATGGCACATCCCATCGCTGATACGACGGCTCCTAACGAGCCTGCTTTGTCGCCAACACGAGTAAGTAATTTCACAGGATTAAACATAATTCACCTCTATTTCATTAATGTGGCTGGATAGCCAATATTGGTTGATGCTAACGCTATAGCTTCAACATCAGTTTTTTTAGGGTCAAACGTAACGATGGCTGTTTTATTGCCATAATTAACAGTCGCCTTTACAACACCTTCAACTTTTTCCATCGCTTTGCGGACAGTGATGTGACACATTTTGCAGGTCATTTTCTCAATAGTGAATAACTTCTCCGACATTACTGGAGCGGCTATAAAATTAGCTTTTTCACTTACCGTTGCCACTGCATTGCCAAGAATAAATAGGGAGCTTAAAAATAGGATAATGTTAATAATATTTTTCATTTTTTGTTCCTCTGAAATTTAAAAATACAAATATGAACTTACTCGCACTCTATATTATGCAACTATGTAATCTGCGTAATATGGAAAACCCATCATTGCGATAAGGATAATACTGACTATCCAAAAAATGATACGCTGTTTTTTTACTATCTTTGGGTTAGCGCAAACTGACCCTGCCACACATTTTTGTTCAGCAATATAGAGTTTATGAAAAACCACAGCCAAGATGATGAGGGCTATAGCAGTAAAATAACCACTATAAGGTGCCATTGCCGTAAGGTTTCCGACCCATGCACCACCGAAACCGAGTGATAATAGTAGCAGCGGACCGATGCAGCAGGCAGACGCACCAATACCTGCTGTAATAGCTAACAATAAAGCACGATTTGATGTGGATGAATTTGACATAACTAGATCCCATATAAAGATAATATGAGATAAGCTTAAACTCTGGGGTATAGTCCAGAGTCAAGAGGTGATTTAAATTAATTTATTATGATGTAGTTACTCGTTTTCCAAGAAACCTTTTTGAGATAATCCTTCTATAAAGCCGCACTGCTTTGTGTCTATGTCACTATGACAGCTTGATATTAACTCGTCTAAAGCGGTTTGAATGGTGAGTAATCCCAATATTTGTTGTGCTATTTTATTTCGCTTTTCTTGTGCTAGCGTTTGTACGTCTTCGCAATTTTTATCACCTAAATTTAACAATTGCTTTATTTCTTCTAATGAAAAACCAATTTTCTGAGCACGTTTTATAAAACGAATTCTATCGACACTCGACTTGGGATAATGTCGAAAACTACCTAGAGGCTTTTCAGGCTCAATGATTAATGCTTTACGTTGATAATGACGTATTGTTTCAATATTTACCTTAGCCGCTTTTGCTAACCGACCTATGGTTAAAGGAGGGTTCTTTTTATTCATATGGATAATACCTCTATTACAGCCTGTTGTTAGAGTACAGACTTAATATGGAGATGTATATTTCCAGCACACATGCCAACTTAAAAATATCTACATTTCAGAGGAGGAGTTGCTTTAATATAAAATTTCTCCGACCGTAAAAGTTAAGCTATTTTGACCACTAATTGATAGTGTCTAACTCCCAAAGAGTCAAAGGTGGCTTATAAGTCAGCTTTATTCTATTTAAATATTCAACAATATTAATGGTTACATTGTTGACTAAGTCATCTGAAGATTTGGTGATTAAAAAAACACTTTTGTAAAAAATGAACATCATAAGACAATTTTTTTGCTGCATGACAAGATCAAACATAATGCACAGTTGCACATTTACTGTTAACTTCTCTTTTATCAATGCTCCCTTGGTAAAGCTTCAGTTTAATTAATAGGAATGTCACTATGCGACAAGCCATTATCGGCTATCACCTCGATGATGAAAACCATTGGGTGGCAAGGCTCGAATGTCAACACTTTCAGCATGTACGTCATCAGCCGCCATTTATCAATCGGCCATGGGTTATAAAGCAAACCACCAGAGATGCCATGCTAGGACAGCAGCTTAATTGTATTAAGTGTGATAACGCTGCTGAAGCAGATTTCACATAAACCTAAGGTATATAACTTTCGCTTAGATTCATATTGCCTTTTAATAACCAACAGATATAAAAGTTAGCAATTAATTATTATTCATTTTCACAACAGTATGGGATATTACGCACCGTAAAAATATACCTCAGATAGTGTTTTTAACTCGCTAACTCAGCGACGGATATTGTTTATATGATCACTGAAATTGAAATTACAGCAGCGATATTTAAATGTCAGACTGACGAAGATATTTTTTATCAAAAAATATCAACCATTGCCGGTGTTCAAAAGGTCATCACTAAAGATAATAAACTGTATATTTCTGTGCTTAGCGCACAAAAAAATCAAGCATTAAAAGATGTTAGCGAACTATGTGATATCTGGCATACGTCATTTAACCTAGTGCCTTAGCTATCAAGCTAGTCATTAGAGTAGCTACAAGGCTTTAATTTAATTACCGCTTTTAAATTAATTTTATTTTATTTTGCACTGAGCAGAATTATTTTGTTACTCGGCTTTTCCCCCCTAAATTAGCGGCAAGCCCCCCAATCGATAACCGTTATTTATATTACAGATATAAAATATCAATCATCAAAGGAAACGTTTTTTATCATGGTTAAAGTTGTTTTTTCAAGAATGAAAGGTGGCGATATCTGCCCACCAAGAAAGCCACTTTCAAAGGTTGTCTGGTCGTGGCTAGGTGCATTTCTTGGTATGTATTTGATCGCCATTCTGAGCAGTTTTACCGAAGTTAATATTTTAAAAAGTATGTTTCTTGTTGGCTCATTTGGCGCCTCAGCAGTGCTAATTTATGGCGCCCCGCAAGCTGAATTCTCCCAGCCAAGAAATTTGATTGGTGGTCATATAATATCAGCATTTATCGGTGTCAGTCTGCAAAAGTATCTCGTGTTAGATATTGCCTTACTTGGCGCACTTGCAGTATCTTTTTCAATTGTCGCAATGCACTTTACTCGCACGCTGCATCCTCCTGGCGGTGCAACAGCGCTAATCGCCATTATTGGCACTGCCGAAGTGCATAGTAATGGTTACTACTTTGTTATCTCTCCGGTTGCTATTGGCACACTGATTTTGTTAGCTATAGCCTTGGTGGTCAATAATTTATCACGGGATCCTTTAAGGCACTATCCACGCTATTGGCTTTAAAAGCGAAGGGAATTTAACGTACAATGTACGGCTAATAATTTGTGCTTTAATTTAATTAAAAAACAATCTCTTTACCACTGTCTAGCCAAAGTGGATGCTTTGCCATCACCTTAGTAAACATCGGGCTTTGCAAATAACTATTTAGCCATTTCTTGAGGTTAGGATAAGGCGACTGCAAATACCATTGACGCTCTATACGAGCAAATTGGCGAATAAAAGGTAACAAAGCTATATCGGCTAAACTATCTTGTGCTGAAAATAAAAACGCATGCTGTATTAAACGAGATTCTAATCGCTGGATATATACTTCACAGGCGGCTCGGCAATCGGCAAGGTTATCTTCATGATAGCGTTTTGCACATTTATACGCTTCTAAGTGCCGTTTAAATTCTACGTCAAAATCGGCAATTAACGCTAACATTTGTGTAAGTATTTCAGGGTTTGCACTGTGTAGTAGATCGCTCGGGTCCGAGTTATTCAAAGCCCATAACATAATATCTAAACTTTCATCAATAACCTTAACGGTCACTTCTGCGCCTTTTTTGCCATTTGCTTGCACTATCTTACTTAACACTAAAATAGGCACAGTGGCTTTGGCTGACGCTAAAATCATTTCAGCAGGTTTATTCGTTAACACTACGTCTCGCAGCGCAACAGGTTGTTGTGATTTGAAGATAGCCAACCGTGCTCGCATGGCATAAGGGCAATTTCTTAAAGAGTAAAGGATAGGTAATGCCATGATTTACTTCTTTTTGATGCTATAGAGTTAATATTCACTCACTTTAACGGTATTCATTAATGAAATATACGGGTAAAATCCCTGCTCTGAAATTTAGCGAACAAAAATAAGTTGTAAAAATGGATTATAAAATAGAATTATTAGCACCTGGCGGCGATGTCGATGCAATTAAAGCAGCCATTATCGCTGGAGCCGACGCGGTTTATTGCGGTTTAGACACCTTAAATGCTCGTAATCGCGCTGCTAATATTTCTTTTGAACAACTTATTGGTATTATCCGTTTAGCACATCAATACGACTGCCAAATATTTTTAACCTTAAATGTTATTATTTTAGAGCGTGAATTTAAGTCGATTGCCAAACTATTAAGTAAACTGGTTAACACCACGTTAGACGGCGTTATCGTGCAAGATATCGGCATGTTTAACATTATTACCAAGCATTTCCCGAGCTTAGATATTCATGCTTCAACCCAGTTAACCACCCATAATGTTGGTCAAATTCCATTTTTGAAAAAATTAGGCGCTTCGCGGGTTAATTTATCTCGTGAATTAAATTTACGCGAAATTACCGCGATAAATAAAGTTTGTCTTGAGCATGATGTATTAACTGAAGTTTTTGTTCACGGTTCACTTTGTGTTGCCTTTTCTGGTTTATGTTATTCAACCTCAGCCAGCGTTGGTAATTCAGGTAATCGCGGCCGTTGTAGCCAAGCCTGTCGTGAAGAATATGAAACCACACCATCAGGGCATAATTTTCCACTTAATATTAAAGACAACTCCGCCTTTTTCGACTTACCGGCATTAATCGACGCAGGTGTGCATTCATTTAAAATTGAAGGCCGTATAAAAGGTGCAAACTATGTACATACGGTGGTTGATAGCTTTCGTAAACAAATTGATGGTTTCCTCAATACTGGTGAATTAACTGAAGATGGCGAACGCTTATATAAAGTATTTAATCGCGACTTTTCAAACGCCTTTTTACGCGGCGATTTAAATCAATCGATGTTTATCGATAACCCACGTGATAACTCAAAAGCTCATGCGGTTAGCAAGTTTAAAGCTGATGATAGCCAAGCGATTTCAGTGGTACAAATTCAAGATGTTGAGCAA
The DNA here is from genome assembly GCF_024585285.1 of Colwellia sp. M166. Classification (NCBI taxonomy): domain Bacteria; kingdom Pseudomonadati; phylum Pseudomonadota; class Gammaproteobacteria; order Alteromonadales; family Colwelliaceae; genus Colwellia; species Colwellia sp. M166. Next base: position 23,645 of record NZ_CP040755.1, on the reverse strand, counting down.
AACCTACAAGCGGATAAAAATACTATTGAGGCTGAAGTCGTTGAGAAAATTAAACACTTAAGCATTGAAAAGGTACCACTAACCTTAAGCTTCGCAGGCGAACTTGCTCAACCATTAACCGTAACCGTGACTAAAAACATAAACACCGTAGGCTTTTCTGTTGAACAAACTACCTTTACCGTGCAGTCAACCAGCTTAATGCGAGCTAGTGATAATGCCTGTATTGATCGGACGACGATCGAAAAGCGCTTTAAAAGCTTTAATAATGCCGAGTTTTTACTTACCGAATTAAATTGCGATAATTTAAATACAGGCTTAAGTATGCCATTTAAAGAGCTAACGACGCTTAAAAATGAAATTGCTAACAAACTCAATAATTCAGTCACTGTTTTACCAGAAGTGACGTTACCGCCTTTGGTTAATCACCCTAAAGCTGACAGCGCGCCTAAGCTATCGATATTAATTTGTGATGAAGCCGATGTTGAATTAGCCAATATTTCTGATGCTGATATTTACTTTAAGCTACCTGATGCTTATAAACGAGGCTGTACAAAATATATTGCTTTTTTACAAGCTAACCCGCGTTTAATTCCGTGGTTTCCTGCCGTGCTTATTGGTAAAGATTATGACGTAGCGGTTAACATTTTAGCACAAGTTAAACCTACATTAATTGTTACTAACAATACCGGCATTGCTTGTCGCGCTAATGAATTAGGTATTAAGTGGATTGCGGGACCATTTTTAAACACCACCAATTCATATGCCTTAATGGCAATGAAAGAAGGCTTTGACTGTAGCGGCGCCTTTATTTCTAACGAGATAAATGCCATGCAGATGAAGAATATTGCTCGTCCAGAAAACTTTAAATTGTTCTACAGCATTTACCACCCTATTTTGTTGATGACTAGCCGCCAGTGTTTCTTCCAGCAAAGTGTTGGTTGTGAAAAACCCCGTATCGATAATGGCTGTATGCTGTCATGCGATAAGTCGACCAGCATCACCAACCTTAAAGGTGTCTCATTTGCTATCGATAAACAAAAAGCCGGTTACCCAAGCATTTATAACCAAGACCAGTTTTTAAATATGGAAATTATTGACGACTTATCACACTTGTTTGACGGTTTTATGATTGATTTAACTAACATTGGCGCAGGTGATAAAGCGTCACCAGATAAAGCTTTGTTGATCAGCCACTTTGAAGCGTTACTTCGTAATAAACTGGCAGATAAACAAACATTAAATCATTTAGTGCCTGAGTCTACTAATATTCAATATCATAATGGTTTGTAACCATTCGGCTTAGTAGCATAACAATTGAGAAATCAAAATAGCGATACTGACAACACTGCCAGTTAACCATTTATACGATGAGAATATCACGCCAATGAAAAAGCTTATTCATTTTGAATAAGCTTTTTAGTTTTATCCGGTGCAATTACGCTGTAGTAAAGAATTGCTTATATCAGCTAACAAACACTGAAAGTTAAACAGTCTGATTGACACTGGCAAATACTCATCGGCATATCATTCTCAATTACTTGTAAAGTTTTCTTATTTAACTGCAGAGTATAATCTCCCGGCATTAAGTTATAGACCGAGCTTAAATCTAACATAGTCGCCACATTGCCATGAGCCCTGATCAACTGATAATCTACGGATGATGGTTTATCACGTTTAACAATGGGCCCTTGATAGGGAATTATTTGCCGGTATTGATCTTGGATAATGAAAAGATCGAAGTAAAACCCTTCTAAGGGTGTACACCAGGTTAATACAGATAAGTCTTTATTACTTTGGTTTAATAAAATAAAATTAATAAAAACACCATCGATTATCCGCTGCTCTGCGGCTACATGCAGTTTACAACTGATGGCTCGTTGCTCTATTTCAAAAACATCTGTTTGGGACTCTTTTGACAATCCTACCGCCATAATTCACTCCTTTTTACTATAACTCATATCAATCCGACTCTATAAACCATGCCAACACTAAAGAGTTGCATTTTCAGTTATCTCTTATCCATTGCTCTAAACTACAATGTTCAAGTCAATGGGCAAATTCCATTTACCTTTTAAGTAAAGCATCAATTGCAAAAACAGCACAATTAATACCAATTCTGCTAAGTTTCTTCCCTCTCAGTGAAGTTTAAAAGCTTTAGAAGCACAGGTTCACAGTTCCAGACTGAAGCTAAGTGCAGGCAAGGCATTGATTAAAGATAATGGTTATTCTCGACAACTGCTCCTGCGTTGTTCTAATGCTGCGTTGTTCTAATGACTGACATCCTTGAGAGAGCCTTATCGACATCAATAACGCGGCCTGTAAGGCATTTAAAATCAACCTTGCAGAGCTTACCAGCGGTTCGATAACCGCCGAGAATTTCCTTCCTATAGAATATGTTCTCAAAACGCTGGTAAGCGCTGAGTGGGAATAAACTTAATAGGCTTGTATAGTTAAAGCGCTTTAAGTAATTATTCCTCAAACTCACGAGTAAAAATATAATGACCAGTCACTTAAATTAGCCTTATAGCGGTAATTAAATTCAACTTAGTCTTCTTAATTTAACTGATATTAACTTCACCATAACAAATGAATTTTCTCGGTAAAATGCATCGGCAATAAAGCAACTAAAAATCTATTTTTATTGCTAGTGAATTTACGTCAATTTTTAATACATTTACGACAATATATTCAAAATAACCCCTTGTATGATGAGATTTCAAAAACATTGAAAAATATTTATATTCTTTTGTTTTTTATATGGATTTTTTTAAAGTTTTATTGCTAAATAGTTTATATCAAGGTTTTTAAAAGACACTTTTTTTGACATTTAATTCTGAGCTATAAATGAATGCTTCTCGCTATGCCATCATCATGCTTTTTCTATTGTTATTTTTTACTTTGTCGCTTCAAGCACAAACTGAACAGGCCTTAATAAGAAAAAAATTCACCACCAAAATAACTTATTCAGGTACCGAACGGAAAAGTTACGCTATAGAGCTGTTACAACATGTTTTAAGTTATGATCAAAACAACGATTATAACTTAGCTGCTTTTGGTAAAAATTTACCGACAATGCGGGCCTTTAATTTACTCGGTAAAGCTATGGGTATTGATGTGACTATCGCCGGTGCCACTATTAAACGAGAGCAATTAGCCCTAGCCATTCACTTTCCAATTTTGCAAGGTTTATATGGTTGGCGTATAGCACTTATTCATGATGATAATAAAAATATTTTTTCTAATATCAAAAGTTTAGAGGAGTTTAAACAATTAAGGGCTTTGCAATTTCATACGTGGTCCGATAGTAAAATCTTGCGCTTAAATAATATAAAATTAATTAAAGGTAGTGATCTCGAAGGTTTATATCTGATGTTAGATAAAAAGCGAGCTGACTACTTTCCTCGTTCCGTATTAGAAGTAGATCATGACTTGGCTCAACACCAACATTTGGCCATAGTAAAAGAACAGAACACTTTAATTTGGTATCCAAAAGCGGTGTATTTTTATGTTGGTAAAAATCAAATAACCTTAGCAAAAAGTATTCGCCAAGGTCTTGAACTGGCACTTATTGATGGTAGCTTAGAAAAACTATTTATGCGTTACTATGGCGATATAGTAACAAAGTTGAAAAATGAGCAAAGACGGGTATTCAAATTAACCAACCCTCTACTTTCTCCGCTTACGCCATTAGAGCGCTCTGAACTTTGGCTAGACTTATAGCTGACGCTATGACAGCCTTACCGAATACAGCTGCCAAACATTAAATGTCCCTTTAAACTCTCTATTCGCAGTCGGTACTAGATTCATTTTCACTTACAAGTTTCAACTTCAAGCCCAAACATAATTACTTTATACTCAATATAATGCAACATAAATACAAATATCTTCACGACTAAAATACTAGAGGATCACTTGTGAGAAAGTCTGTTAAATACCGCCTGCTATTTTTGTTTATCGCAATCACCACTTATTATCTGGGGTTTACCTTTATCCCAGAAACTACGACTTCAATACTCAGACTCTATCCGGTAATTTTAGCAAGTGTCATTTACTTTGCCGTGCTGCCGATACTTTATTGGTTTATGATCATCAAAGCTAGCAAACAAAAAGCTTGGAAGCTATTGATTATTTTTAGCCTTTCTAGTGCTATTGCCCGTTACAGCTACCCGGAAGATATTGCCCAATATTTCGATTTTATACTCTGGTTACGCTATCCTATTATGGCTATCTTACTGATCATCGAACTTTATTTAATCGTTATTATCGTTAAAGGCCTATGGCAAGCTCGTAATTTATCTGGCGATCCTCGTATTGGGGCTATTGAAAAATACGATGACGATAAAAAACAAGGTTTAGCCTTAACTTTTGCGACAGAGCCAGCGAGTTGGTACTACGCGATTCCTCGATTATCTAAACGTCATACCGAGTCATTAGATAAGATTATACTATGGTCAGGTAAAGCATGGCATTTCTTAGTGGTGAGTCTTTTATTAATAACAGTTGCTTTGACAAGTTACCAGCTATTGATTGATTGGAGCGAAACGGCTGCAATTATAGTGGCAACCTTCATTTTATATAGCTTTATTCTACTAACAGCAAACTACCGTTTATCACGTCATTATTCGATGTATATTCAAGATGAAAAACTCATCATCAATAACAGTATTTTTAATTTTATGGTGATACCACTTTCGGCGATTAAGTCGGTTTCGATAAATTCAAACCATCATAACGAAACAGAAAAATCAGCAGGCAAGAAACATGAAAGTGCGGTGATAACTAATGAACAGTTAAAAGTAGGTAGAGGTAAACAGCACAACATTAAAATCATATTTAAACAGCCAATAAAATATTGGGGCATGATGGGCTCTTTGGTTGAATCATTCGAACAAGTTTTAATCAATGTAGAACAACCAGCAACAGTCATTAACGCTTTAGCACAAATTAATTCACCACAGCAACAAGTAGCTTGATAGAATGTTGGCAATTTATTGGCAAGCTAAGCTTAGCCAAATTTCAATATTCGCAATATAAAGGGTGATGCTGTGCAACATTTAGTTTGGGATCTCGATCCGGTATTTTTTTCTATTGGGCCACTAACTGTCCATTGGTACGGCGTATTATTCGCTACGGCTATTTTATCTGGCTTACAAGTGATGAAGTGGATTTTTCAAACTGAAAAACAAGATTTAGCCGCGTTAGATAACTTACTCGTTTACATTGTTATTGGTGTTATTGTTGGCGCACGTTTAGGCCATTGTTTCTTTTATGATCCTGGTTATTATTTTGCTAATCCAATGAAAATATTTGCCATTTGGGAAGGTGGACTGGCTAGTCATGGTGGGGGTTTAGGTGCAATAATTGCCGCTGGTATTTACAGCAGAAAGCATCAAATGAACTTTATCTGGTTGCTCGATAGGCTTGCTATATGTACCGCTTTATTTGGCTTTTTTGTACGTAGCGCAAATTTTGTTAATTCTGAAATATTAGGCACGCCAAGCAATGTGCCTTGGGCTGTTATTTTTTCACGTATAGATAACGTTGCTCGTCACCCTTCGCAACTATATGAAGCGATTGCTTATTTAACGATCTTTTTTGTTTTGATGATTTTTTATAAACGCAAAAAAGCGCAAACGCCACAAGGGTCTATTTTTAGGCGTTTTCTTAATTTTAATCTTCACTGCCCGTTTTCTTATTGAAATGTTAAAAGAAAAACAAGCTGCCTATGCTGCCGACATTACGCTAACAGCAGGACAAATGTTAAGTATTCCGTTTTTTATCGCCGGTATTGCCTTAGTTATCTGGTCAGTGAAGCACAATAAAAAAATACAAAAATAAAATAACCTTAACGGTTAACGCCGCTCCTCAAGCGTTTAAAATGCTGGGGCGGTAAAATATAATTAATAAGATGTGGTTATAAATTCATGGCTAAAAAGTTTTACGTGGTATGGAAAGGTGCAAAAACCGGTGTTTTTGAACAGTGGAATGATGTTAAAAGTCATACCCAAGGACGAGCTGATGCTCAATATATGGGATTTGAATCAAAAGCAGAGGCGGAACTTGCTTTTCAATCAACCTACACTAAAGCATTAACTAAACGTTCGATAAGTAAAAATGGCGGTGCTAAACCTTCAGCTTCTGCCGCCTATGTTAGATCTGATAATGCTGGAGCCGGAAGTGCTTCATCACCAGCAAAACAAATTGCTGACTTTAATATCTATTGCGACGGGGCCTGTTCACCTAATCCTGGAAAGTCAGGTACCGGTATGGCGGTATATCAACAACAGCAACTCATTGAGCTATGGTATGGCTTATACGAGCCTATGGGCACCAACAATACTGCCGAGCTTAATGGCATGCTTGCGGCGTTTAAGTACGCGCAAGCACATGTCAAACAAGGTAAAACCGTTCAGGTACTGTCTGACTCTAAGTATTCAATTGACTGCATTACCAAATGGGCAAAAGGCTGGCAAGCAAAAGGCTGGACGCGTGGTAAAGGTGAAGAAATTAAAAACCTTGATGTCATCAAGCAATGCTTTACGCTCTACCAAGCACTAAAAGAAAATTTGATTATTAGCCACGTAAAAGGTCACGCCAATATCGAAGGTAATGAACTCTCAGATAGAATGGCAGTGTTGGCTCGCATGAAGCGTACCGAAGGCTTTGTTCAGTATCAAGAAACTCTCGACATTAAAACCATATTAGCAATGGCCTCAGGCTAAAGTTTGACTTATCTGCAATAAAAGGCAGTTTGAACGCTGCCTTTTTATTACAAAGGTAATCAGCTAAAATAATTTACAACTAAAGCACTATTTTTAGTGTCATCTGCTTTAAAAGTAATGATATTGGCAAAGATAAAAATCAACATAATAATCATGATAAAAATTTTATTTTGTTCTATTGTGCTGAAATTATCTTCAACACGCACAGCAATTAATCATATAAACTAAAAGCCCTTGCCTAGCACTGAATATCTCAGTATTCTACGCGGCCTTTTTCTCTTTGGATCTCAACATGATCGGATTTGACTATGGCACATCAAACTGTGCTGTCGGCGTTATGGAAAATAATAAGCCAAAACTATTATCTTTAGGTGATCATGGCCGATATATTTCGTCAACCTTATATGCACCAAGTCGTGATGTTATTGTCAATTGGCTGCACAAAAACTTGACGTTAGCAGAGCAAAAAAACTTTCAACAGCAACGTCAAAGACAGTTACAAAAAGGCCAAAACACTTTACGAGAACTGACCTTAGATGGTTACCCCACAGAACTCTCTTTTGGTCAACAAGCCTTAAATAATTACTTACAAGAGCCTGATGAAGGTTACTACATTAAATCGCCAAAGTCGTTTCTTGGTGCTAGTGGCTTATTACCACAACAAGTTGAATTATTTGAAGACATTGTCGCTGCAATGATGAGCAATGTGAAAACACTTACCGAAGCAACGCTCGGAAGAAGTGTTGAGCAAACGGTTATTGGTCGCCCGATTAACTTTCAAGGCTTACGTGGCGAAGAGAGTAATCAACAAGCATTGAAAATATTAACCAATGCAGCAAAACGCGTTGGTTTTAAAGATGTAGAGTTTCAATTTGAACCGGTTGCTGCCGGCTTTGAATATGAAGCAAGTTTACGTAAAGAAACCAAAGTACTGGTAGTGGATATTGGCGGTGGAACGAGCGATTGTTCAATGCTACTGATGGGGCCAAAACAAGCGATTCTATCTGATAGAAGCAAAGACCTACTAAGTCATAGTGGCGAACGTGTTGGCGGTAATGATTTTGATATTGCTTTTGCCCTTAAAGGTATTATGCCAAGCTTTGGTTTAGATAGCTTATTAAAAACCGGTAAGCCTATGCCAAGCAACAGCTACTGGCAAGCGATGGCCATTAATAATATTAATCATCAAACTGAATTTTACAGTGCTGCTAATGGCCGATTTTTAGCGCAACTTATTCGTGATGCAGAGCAACCTGAGTTGTTAACACGCCTATTAACCGTGCAGCAACAAAAGTTAAGTTACCGCGTCGTCAATGCTGCTGAGCAAAGTAAAATCGCCATAACCGAGCAAACACAACAGCAAGTTGATCTTTCTGATATCGATGCCGAGCTCAGTGTTATGCTCGACAGAGATGGCTTTGCCAAGGCATGTCAGCGTGAGCTTAATTCAATTGCTAGCTTAATGACGGATGCGATCACGCAGGCTAATTGTCAACCTGATGTGGTATTTGTTACCGGTGGTACGGCTAAATCCCCGGTATTAAATCAATTTCTTCAACAGCAGTTTAACCACGTACCTATTGTTATTGGTGATCATTTCGGAAGTGTTACTGCGGGTTTAACCCGTTGGGCAAATACTATCTACACATAGTAACAGTCGCTCGGTTTAAAACATTCACGTAGTAACAAGTCAAATAAGAGCTCGCTAACTCATAAGCAGTTAACGAGCTTTTTAATAACGCTATGATTGAATTTTAGTGCGATCAGGCCTAATAATACGGATACTGGATCTACTAATACCAATTTTACTAAGTTTCTTCTCACTCAGTGAAATCTAAAAGGTTTAGCGGCACAGGTTCATAATTCCAGACTGAAGCTAAGTACCGACATCCATGTAGGCAAGGCATTGGTTGAAGATAATGGTTATTCTCGACAACTGCTCCTGCGTTGTTCTAATGACTCACATCGCTGTGAGAACCTTATCGAAATCAATAACACGGCTTGTAAGCCTTTTTAAAATCCCCCCTTAGGGAACAAACTTAATAAACTTGGTATAATTAAGGAGAAAAGTGATTAACAAAACGACGAGTGCTAACGCGATAGAAAAAGCTAAGGTTGCTTTAATTGTTGGTGCCAGTGGCTTAATTGGCCAACACTTGTTAACGCAACTATTGGCGAGTTCAAGCTATAGTAAAGTTATTGCCTTAGTACGTAAACCACTGACTTTTACGCATCCTAAGCTGATACAATGGCAGGTAGATTTTCAGCAACTAGCAACTGAATTGGCAGCTCAGGAAACTGGTCAATCTAGCGTTAGAGCAACCTTTGCTGGCAATGGCTTCCCCGCTATTGATGATATATTTTGTACCCTGGGTAGCACAATAAAAAAAGCCGGCTCTAAAGCCTAATGCCGATCAGTTAAGATAACGATCGGTTGACCGATCCAAAAGATCATGCAAAATCCGTAGTTAGGTAACTAACTACGGATTTTTTTGTGAATATTGAACAAGCACTACAGACGACACTTGAAGAAAGTAACCGATACCATACCTTCGAAAAACTATCAGAAATCCTTTCTCCTGAAATCATTGAACAAGGCTTTGAAAAGGCTGGCATTGCTACGGTTCGCAAACGTAGGCTACCACTGGAAGCGGTTTTATGGTCAGTGATTGGTATGGCTTTATTTAGAAAAGAGTCTGTTTGGAATATCGCCACTAAGTTAGACATCATGTTACCTGGCAAGAGTCAGCTTGTTGCTCCCAGTGCTATGGTTCAAGCCAGACAACGCTTAGGCGATGATTCGGTTAAACAAGTCTTCAATAAATCTGCACAAGCAATGTATAAACAACACGAATTTGAAACATGGAATGGTTTGAACCTATTGGCTGTGGACGGTGTGGTCTGGCGAACACCTGACACCCCAGATAATCGTAAAGCATTTTCTTCTGGCAGCAACCAATATGGTGACACAGCCTTTCCACAAATCCGTATGGTCTGCCATATGGAGCTTACCAGTCATCAACTACTCAGTAGTGAGTTTGATAATTACAAAACGAATGAAATGAAGCTAGCTGAGCGTTTGATTGAACGCACACCTGATAACTCTCTTACTATGTTTGATAAAGGATATTATTCACTTGGGATGCTTAATCGTTGGCACCAAACGGGGAGTGATCGACATTGGTTGATCCCAGCAAGACCGGACTTACAGTATGAAATTATCACATCGGTTGGTAAAAATGACCATATCATTGCATTGAAAACAACAAAGCATGCACAAAAGAATTTTCCAGATGTACCTGAAATCATTAACGCCAGATTAATCAGTAAAACAATAAAGGGTAAAAGCTATCGCATATTAACGTCAATGACAGATAGATTGCGGTTTCCTGGCAACGAAATTGTTGAGTTATACTGCCATCGATGGGAGATAGAACTCGGGTTTAGGGAAATAAAACAAACGATGCTTAATAGTGCATACCATTTGAGAAGTAAGCGTCCTGATATGGTTCGCCAAGAGCTATGGGGCGTATTACTCGCCTATAATTTAATACGAAGAATTATGACGATGGCGGCGAAAGAAACAGGTATATGGCCAATCAGCTGAGTTTCTCGAGTAGTTCGATGGCAGTGGTTCAGTATTTTCGTCAATATCAATAATGAGCCCCGGTAATATTCCTATGCATTGGGATCATTTACTTAAAACCCCTGCTCTTATTCAAACTTCCGACGAGGCGGGAAGATAGAAAATATCCCCGCTGGGTGAAACCCAAACCATCTAAATACCCTCATAAAAAGAAAAATGCCAGTTAGCTTAACTGACTGGCATTAGGATCTAAAGCCGAAGTGGATTATCATTATCCTTTTAATGATTGCCGAACACTTTTATCGCCAACATTCTTCATTATTTGCCATTGTTACTGCCATGGCTGCAAACCAGTCATCTCGCCTGTTCTATAATCAAGTTAAAGGTAGAGTTGAGACAAGTTTACGCGCTATTGGTTATCAACATTTAGGCATATTTCGCCCATCCATGTTATCGGGGCAACGGCAAAGACATCGCCTCAGGTGAGCAAGTTGGTGCAATTTTTAATGCATGCTTTAGCCTTTTATCATTCCAAAGAAGTATCAAGTTATTCAAAGCAAGAAAAAGTGGCAAATGCGATGTTAGCCTATGCCAAAAATCCTCAAATGGGCGTTGGCGTTAAAATAGGTAAAGTTGAATAGAAAAATTTCATCAATTGAATTTAATGAAATAGCCGTAAGTTGTAAACCGACCAACATAAACCCAGCGCTCATTAACAAACAATTGGTATTTTTCGCAAAGCGACAAAACTGCTGTGCGTACGCCAAAAATTGATAATTTCAATAATATAAAAGCTAAGGCGGTAAATTTCTTAATTCAACCCCAACATTAAAAGGCGATTAAGTTGGTAATTAAAAACCGTCATCTGAATTTGGAAACTCTTGCAGCTTAGTTGCTAATCCGAGCGAAAACCATGAAAAAGGCCAAAAATTAATACGGCTAATTTAGCATTAGGTGATTTGCCAAAAAGCCGATTAAACCCTCCTAAGTTATCAAAGCCTTTATAGACAACAAACAGACCGATAATGGCATCAATTAAGTAAGCGTTAACTTGAATATCGCTAATCACACCGAATAGTAAGGTTATGCTGTGCCCAAGCGTAAACATGCTGACATATAACAAAAACATCTCTGCTTCTATATAAAAAAAGAACAACACACCGACAAGGAATAATAAATGGTCGTACCCTGTCACCATGTGCTTAGCACCGATGTATAAAAATGGAATTATCTGCACACCCGTATTTTTGTTGTAAAAATGCACGTGTACTATCGTCTACACCATGAGCAAATGCTTCCTATTGGTAGCCATAGCGCCATAAGAGCGATAAGGCTTAATAAGTCACTATCGCTGATAATTGTTAAACATTCACTGTTTCCTTTGTGTCAGCGGTTGAAAAAGTTGTCCCTTTAGGAAAGGTTTCTTTGTGGCTGTGTAATAAACGGTATAAAGCAGGTAGTACAAATAGGGTTAATAAAGTAGATGAAATTACTCCACCAATGACAACTGTTGCTAGCGGACGTTGGACTTCAGAGCCAATGCCAGTATTAAGTGCCATAGGTACAAAACCTAGTGAGGCAACAAGTGCAGTAGTTAGCACAAGGCCTAAATCTTGTCAAAGCCCCCTTCAATAGCGGCGATATCTGGTGCAACACCTTCACGTCGCAGTTCTCTGATAAATGACACCATAACTAATCCATTTAAAATGGCGATGCCAGATAGGGCAATAAAGCCAACAGCTGCTGATATTGAAAACGGAATATCGCGCAGTAACAAGGCAAAAATACCACCGGTTAATGCCAAGGGAACACCTGTAAATATAATCATCGAATCTTTAAAAGAGCCGAGTGCTAAGAATAATAAACCGATGATCATCACAAGAGTAATAGGCACTACAACGGATAATCTTTGCGATGCAGATTGCAGTTTTTGATAGGTACCACCGTATTCAATCCAGTAACCCGCAGGTACATCAACAGAGTTTTCAATAGCGGCCTGAATATCTTGAACAAAAGAGCCTAAGTCTCTTCCTCTGACATTAGCCGTAACCACGACTCGTCGTTTACCATTTTCTCTATTGACTTGGTTAGCTCCTTCGACCAGCTCTAGAGTGGCAACTTCTTGTAATGGTACATACTTATCGCCGATGAGCTGTACAGGTAAATAAGCCAAAGCATCGACATCTGTTCTTAGGTGTTCAGGAAGACGAACAACAATATCGGATCTTCTATCACCTTGATAAAACTTACCTGCAATGGTGCCACCTAATGCTGTTGCAAGTTGATCTTGTAGCTCTTTTATACTAATGCCATATTTTGCTAATTGCTCATGATTTGGATTAATAGTCATCATGGGTAGACCAGTAGTTCGTTCAACTTGTACATCAGCTATCCCTTCTACATTAGCAATAGCATTGTTTATATTTTTTCCTAATTCAGTTAAGGTTTCAAAGTCATCACCAAAAACCTTAATGGCAAGTTCAGCACGTACACCTGCAAGTAACTCATTAAATCGCATTTGGATAGGTTGAAGAAACTCATAGCGATTACCAGGAATAGGTTCTACTACTGCGGCTAACTCTTCGACAAACTGTGCTTTTAGTCTTGTTAGGATCAGGCCACTCACTACGTGGTTTTAATATAATGAAATTATCAGCAACACTTGGTGGAACCGCATCAGTAGCAACATCTGCGGTACCAATTTTCGCAAATACTCGCTCCACCTCTGGCATTTGAGTTATTTTTTCTTCTAATACTTTTTGTAGCTCAACTGCTTGAGTTAACGAGGTGCCAGGAATGCGTAATGCATGCATAGCTATATCGCCTTCATCCAAATTTGGCACGAACTCACTGCCCAGTTTATTGACTGAAAAACCAGCTATTCCAACAAGAGCAATTGCAAGCAACGACAACAAACCAACGTACTTTGAGCGCAAAAGTCAACGAAGGTCGGTATAGCGCAAGTGAAGATTTAATGATGATATTTTCTTTTTTTCTTTAACAGGGCCTTTGAACAAAATAGCAATAGCAGCAGGTACAAAAGTTATCGATAATAACATAGCGCAACATAAAGCAATAACGACTGTTATTGCCATCGGATGGAACATTTTTCCTTCAACACCTGTTAGTGCAAATATTGGCAAATACACTGCCGTTATAATGAATACACCAAATAAAGCAGGACGAATGACCTCTTTCGTGGCATCAAAGACCAATGATAAACGTTCATTTAGCTCTATAGTGCGTCCATTTGAAGAAGCAGTACTTAGCCTTCTCATGCAGTTTTCAACGATAATAATGGCACCGTCTACGAGTAAGCCAAAATCTAATGCACCTAAGCTCATTAAGTTTGCACTAACTTTTGTTTGTACCATGCCAGTAATAGTCATTAACATGGCAAAAGGAATAACCGCAGCCGTAAGTAATGCAGCTCGCATATTACCTAATAAAAGGAACAGCACGACAATAACTAATAATGCGCCTTCTAAAAGATTCATTTTTACCGTATCTAAGGTTTTTTCAACTAACTCAGGTACGATCATAAAACAGCTGTGACAGTGATGCCTGAAGGTAAGCTGTTTTTTATTTCTTCGAGTCTTACGCCAACGGCTTTAGCAACCTTTTGGCTATTCTCTCCAATGAGCATAAAGACCGTACTCATCACCCACCTCTCTACCGTTTTTGTGTTGCTGCCCCTGTTCTTAACTCTTTTCCTTCTTGTACCTTGGCAACATCAGATAGTCGGATAACGCTACCGTTAGCTGTTTTAACCGGGATTGTCGCCAGATCATTTAACGTTTTTGCTTGTCCTGGTATACGAAGTAGCCATTGAGCGCCATTTTTTTTCTATAAAGCCTGCGCCTTTATTGTCATTGTTATTTTCAATTGCTTGAATAACATCTTGCTGACTAACACCAAAAAGCCAGTAATTTTTTAGGATCGAATGCAATAAGGATTTCACGTTTAAAACCACCAATAGGGTTCACTTCAACCACGCCTTGCACTTGCATTAACTGAGGTCCGGGAATTATCCAATCATGTACGGTTCTTAAGTCAGTAGCTGTAATTGGCTCTCCTTTTATCATTAACTGCATTAGGCTCTGTATCAACAGTGAACATGAATATCTCCCCCAACCCAGTAGCTATTGGACCAAGCTCAGGCTCTAAACCACTAGGTAAATCAGATTTAGCTGAAAGTAATCGTTCGTTGACAAGTTGCCTTGCAAAATAGACATCCGTTTCATCACTAAAAATTGCAGTAACTTGTGATAATCCATAACGCGATATTGATCTCGCACTCACTAAGTTAGGAATGCCAGCTAATGCAGTTTCCAAAGGGTAAGTTACCCGTTGCTTCAACTTCAAGAGGTGTATAACCGGGTGCTTCAGTGTTAATCATTACCTGTACGTTAGTAGAATATCAGGCACTGCAATCAATAGGAAGTTTGGTGAAATTCCAAATACCTAATCCTGCTAGCGCTAACACTGCTAACATGATGATTGTGCTTTTTTGAATTGAAAATCTAAGTAAATATTCGAGCATAATTAAACCTTAGTAACCCTTAATGATCGTGGGAAGCGCCAGATTTTTCAATATCGGCTTTGAGGATGTAACTATTTTCTGATACGTATTCCTGTGCCTAAAAGAAATACCACTTAATACTTCAATTTCTTCACCCACCGCTCGACCTAACTCAAGCATTCTCACTTCATATTCATCACCAACTTTGGCATAAACAACCGTAAAATCACGGAAGCTTTGTAACCCACTGCGCTTAACTGCCATAGCGACATCGTACGAACTAATTTCAATTGCTGCACTGACAAATGAGCCTTCTGAAAATAAAGAATCATGATTATTAACGACTACACCGAAACAGCTTAGCCTGATCTTTTTTCTGACTTTAAGAATGCGACTATCAATTTTGCTGACTTGTTTTTCTTCAACCCCATTTATAGTTAATGTGGTTTTTGCGCCAATACTTACTGTAGACAAGTCCTTAGGGAAAACAGCTAGCTCAGCAATTAATGTTTTATCATTGGTAATTTGCAATAACGAGCGGCCTTTAGATTGTTCTCCTTGAGGTCACGTTAACGTTAGTCACTATGCCACTATTAGCCGCATGTATTTTATATGACTGAAGGCTTTCATTTGCTTTCTATGGTTAGAAGTAACTGACCTTTTTTGATAGGATCACCCAGTTTTACATATACTTTTTCAACTAAGGCCATCAAAGCGAAAAGCATATACATTGCTTGTCGCATCAGCGGGTAGAGTTAACTTGCCATAGACTTCAACAGTTTCATGAAATGTTGACGAACCAACAAAATCAGTAGCAATTTCCATGGCCTTAGCTACGTCATCAGTAATTTTTGTACGGCCTTCAAAATTGTCATATTGCCAGTTAAATGTTTTACCTTGGTATTTGGCTGACAGAGAAACCATAAAAGAATGAGGTTCATAGATGACCATGTCACCACTGAAGATATTCGCCTTCTTGATAAAAGTTAATATCATCAATACCATCACCTAATCGAGTAAGCTTTACATTAAGATCTACCTTTGAAGGATCAACAGCTTTACCACCGTCAGTTGCCCAAACGCGAAACTCTGGCGGTACGCCCGTTTCGAAAATAGATAATTCAATAGCAAAAATTACCATCACGTAACATCCGGCCTCCTATTTGGCCCTTTTTCAGGCTCTGCCTCTGTAACTTTTGGCTCTGATACTGCATAGCTTGGGAAGCTTGTACTTAAACCTACGAAACAGAGTGTGCTCATTAAGGTGATTATTTGAAATATTGTTCTCATGATTATTTCTCGTTACTTTTATTGTTTAAGGAAGCACTAGCGGCTTGATTTATAGCGATAATAAGAGGAGCCAGTTAAGCGCTCAATTTCGATGTTATTTAACTGAGCATTTTGATAAGCCGTTATCAAGTCAGACTGTGCATTAAGCAATGCTTGCTGAGTGTTCATCCAGTCGGTGTAACTATACATCCCAATGTTGTAAGCTTTTTCTGCTTCGTTAAATGCTTGCTCTAAAATAGGAATGATATTGTTGGTAACTGCGTAAATGACATGGTGACTGTGCTTCAACTGCTCAATAAGTATATATAACTCGACTATTAAGCTTGTGAACTAAAAGCAACGGACTCAGTTTAATTTATTTTGTGAAGCGGTTAACGCTTTTATTTTCCCTTGATTCTGATTTGTTTCACCAAAGGGGATAGATATCCCAGCTACCAAACCAAAATCATCGGTTGTTTCATATCTACGTAAACCTGCTGAAAAATTGCCATAATGGTTTGGTTTCACTTCGGGCAAGCTCTATTTCCGATTGAGCAAATGCGCTGCTTAGTGGCAAAAAAGACTGACAGAAGGTACTTGTTTAAGTTTATTAAATAGAGCATTAAAAATCAGTACTATTACTTAATGGTAAAGACAACAACGAACCAAATACGTCAATACTTTTATGTTGTTGATCATGTGGCATTACTGCTGTTTTTTTGCATCCACTGCGCAAATAGTTGGTATTTACTGGCATCGACTTCGTGTGTTAAATCTTCAACCACTAACTCACGTTTAGCTACCTCAGCACTAGCTTTAAGCTTATCGACTATCGACGATTTACCTGCTTTAACTCGCTTGTCGATAGCAGCTAATGATTTATTTGCTTGCGATAAGCTAAATTTTGCTAAGGTCAACCTTTCTTTATTCACCAATACCTGAATAAAATACCGAGCTGTTTGAAGCTGCTAAATCTAAAGCTTTCACCCTCTTGTTCTATAGCGACAGTAGAGCCATAATTTTTAGCTGTTTGTACTTTTTGCTGCACCAACTCTCCATCTAATAACCAAGATATAGAAAGTGTTGATTGCGTACTTTTAAAACCGCTATGCTCTCCCGTACCTAATGCATCTTCAATAGAAAAACCTACTTGTGGTCTTGATTTAATTCCTGCCTGTTGAGCATAGCCAAGAATACATTTTGCGTTTGAATAGCAAAAGATTTGAGTTCAGGATGCAGGTTTAATCGTTTGCGTAATAGCCTTTCTCAAATCAACAGCACTTAAAGTAGCATCTTGGGCAAAATGTCATCGTTGATATAAAGGACACCAGCACTAACAATAGACTTTGACTAGTTACTACAAAAACCGATTGCCGGTCGGTTTTTTTTGTAGATGCGTGTATTAAAAAATAAAGCTTCATTATTGGTACCTTAGAGTAAAATTTTAATTTAGTGTTTTTAATGAGTGAACAAAGTTTCAATAGCGTGATGCAGGCTATCTACAGACGTTGTTGAAACTAGAACTAAAGCAGTATGACGATCGGGAAACACCTCCTTTAGGAAATGGTTTAAACTTTTTATCATTGAGTAAATGTAGCACTCGCTGTTCAATAGAATGACGGCAAAAATGAACAAATAATTCACTTTTTATATTGTGGATGAATGGAATAATTTGCAGCCAACTTAGTAAACTTTATTAGGGTTGGTAGCAACATTCTGTGACTGCTGTTGGTTTTTAACAAAGAAAGAATCGGCATCTTGCTCCATAGATAGTGACATCATGGATATTAATAAACTCTTTGACATTATTCGTAAAATAAGCAGATAAAAATGAAAACAACCATTTCTTCAATGGATCATAATTACGTACGTGAGCAATTTCATGCTGAATAATTATTTCTAATTCAGCAGCGCTTGTTTTTTTCAATAAGGCCCGTAGAAATAAAGCATGATGGATTAAGTAACCCACCAGTGAATGCTGTTGGTATTGGTGATTCAATGATAGTTACTTGTTTGCTCTTTCTTATCCCAAATGCACGTAACACGCTGATTTGGTGGTGATTATGATAAAGAACAACCATTTTTTTTGTAAAGACATATAAACTAAAAGCAACGAAAAACAAGCAAACTAAAGCTATGCCAACTAAGGAAATAAAAAATATCAGGGTGGTGCCAATGAGCTAAATCAGTTAGCCAAGAAAGTGCCGAAACATCCTGAAATAATGGGCTAAGAATCAGTGCCGCACTAAAAGCAATAAACCAAGGGGTAAGTACAAACAGCCACAACAATGATTTACGTGTAGATACTGCATAATCCGCTAATTTTCCTTTTTATGGACCAAAAATACAGTGGAGGAAAATAAATGCTCGCGACTACAAAGGCTAGTATTCCTATAGTCGATAAGTTATATGTTAATGCCCATTGGTCATAAATCATTTTTCAGAATTCTTCTGTAATTTTTGACGTTGTTGTTCAATCATTAATTCTAACTTATTCAATTGCTGCTCATCTAAATCAGATGAAATTGAAGAAAAAGCGGCAATAACACTATTTTCATCTTCAACAATAAAATCATTCGTTACGTCTTTAATTAACTGGCCTATTAGTTCATGACGTTTAACTTTAGGAAAATACTGAAAAGGCATGCCCATTCTTAACTCTGCTGAGTAGATCCTTTTTAAATAAACGATCTAAAGTGCTTTGTATAGTATTTAAAGAGCCACCTCTGTTTTTTTCAAAATGACTATGCACCTGCTTAGCATCAGCAGGCTGGTGTTTCCATAAATATTCTAAAACTTGTTTTTCTAATTCACCGAGTAACATAAATTTCAATCACCATTTTTAAGTAAAGTGCTGATAATGCCACACAAAAAACCGACCATCAATCGGTTTTTAATTGAGATACCTAAAATTTTTATTTTAAATTGCTTTTAAATATTGTGATTACTTGTTCCACTTCATCTTGGCGTTGTTCTGGTAAAATATCTTCAGCGCCTAAATGCCCCCCACTTTGGGGGAGGAAGCGTCTTATACCAAACGGATAAAATATAGGGTCTAATACATTATTATTTTGATAAAATTTAGCATAAAAAAACCGACATAAGTCGGTTTTTTTATTTCACTTTTTAAGCACTGCTTATTTGACTAAAAAAGTAAAATAATTAGTGGCATCCCTAAGGGGATTCGAACCCCTGTTACCGCCGTGAAAGGGCGGTGTCCTAGGCCTCTAGACGATAGGGACACTAAAACAAAATGATAATAGTTAAATTAACTATCTCATGTTTTGTATCTGATTGTTAAACATTAAAAACATTTATCAATCTAAGTTAATGGTGGCATCCCTAAGGGGATTCGAACCCCTGTTACCGCCGTGAAAGGGCGGTGTCCTAGGCCTCTAGACGATAGGGACACATTAATACCAAATGAAAAATACTTAATTATAAATTTATCGTAAAAAAGCTCTAGCCTAGTGAACTTTATGATAATTTCATATATTTCATAGTATGCGTCAAAAACACTTACCATTAACTTGTCTAACTAAAAATGAGTGGCATCCCTAAGGGGATTTGAACCCCTGTTACCGCCGTGAAAGGGCGGTGTCCTAGGCCTCTAGACGATAGGGACACATTATAAACTCGAAACACTTAGTATAATAAAACCGTATAAAGCTCTAGCCTAGTGAACTTATGGTTTAGATATATATTTCTTGTTTGTGTCAAAAACACGAACTCATTTTTTTACTTCCGTAGAAGTCTTCCGAAGAAGTGGCATCCCTAAGGGGATTCGAACCCCCTGTTACCGCCGTGAAAGGGCGGTGTCCTAGGCCTCTAGACGATAGGGACACTAAAACGATAAAACAAAGTATCTAACTTTATTTTTATAATTCGATAACTCAAGAGTTATCCAATTACAATTATCTTTTTATCTATCTTTTAATAATGTTAACACTATTAAATAAATATTGGTGGAGCTATGCGGATCGAACCGCAGACCTCTTTCGCTGCCAGCGAAGCGCTCTCCCAGCTGAGCTATAGCCCCACTTAGAAACCAAAATAAATGGCCTAATACTTATCTTAATCCTCTTTCTAAAAAGTAATCTAGTTACTCGTTGAAAGCGAGGAAAAGCATTCTCAAGCAAGCTTAACGAAGAACCTGTCAACCCTTATTTTTGATAATTGGCTATTTTTTTAAAAGATCTCACTTTAACTGGATTACTTGTTAGAACAAGTTGTCTAAATTTCGACTTATCAACTGTTTAGATCATAAAAAAGTTGGATATTGAGCAAATATAAATCTAATGCCAATACCAAACAGAACTTAATTTAAAAACATCATTGAATCGCTACTTTATCTAAGCTTTATTCAATTCTAAAACTCTCCCCTACGGCTTTATTTGGCATCAGTATAATTAGCGTTATGGTTAAAATTCAATTTGAAAAAATAATTGTATTATATGCAGCCTAAAAAAATAATGTTGTTGCCATTGGTGGTGGGCACGGTCACAGGACGTGTACTTTCTACTCTCCCCTTTTAGGAAACCAGCTTACCGGCATTGTCACTACTACAGATAACGGTGGCTCCGCTGGTCGTTTAAGAAATTTTTAGTAGCTCTATCGCTTGGGGTGACTTACGTATTTGTTTAACTCAATTGGTTGATGAAAAGTCGGTTGGCAACCAATTATTCGATTTTCGTTTCGATGGTAATAATTGAGCTTGGTGGTCATAATCTTGGTCAACTTAATTTTATATGGCTTAGGTGAAATACACTCCCGCCCGCTTGATTCTATAAAATTGGTTGGGCAGCCCATTAAGAGTGAAAACACCGGTACTGCCAATGTCTGAAACACCTACTGATCTGATGGCTTTTTATCAAGAAGGACGTTGTCGAGTCGGTGAGTTATCAGTTGATAAAATGTCGATGATGCCAAAAAGCTTAATGCTAGCGCCATTAGTTAAAAGCATTACCTAGCAGTATCGATGCCATTTTAAATGCTGATTGCGTTATTTTAGGTCCGGGTAGCTTTTTAACCAGTGTGATTCCTCTTTTGCTTGATACGTGACATTAGTAAAGCCTTGAAACAAACAATTGCGCATAGAGTCTTTATTGATAATATTACGGCTGAAAATAGCCCTGCTGCTGCATCTGTCGTTAAAGAATCAAAAACTTGCTTGGATTGAAGAAAACATCGGTTGCTTGCCGATTGATAGTGCGATATGCCACGATAGCAATGTCACCTCAAAAGCGTATCAGTGTTTGTCATCATGAGTTAAGCAGTGATACCGTCAGTCATTATCACAGTCAGTGATAAATTTAATTTCTACCTTAAATATCTGTATTTCAAAAGCCAATAATAGCCTCGATGACCCGCCCTTCCAACGGTGGTTGCCTTTCAACTAAGTTAACTTAGATTGCAAGGTTGAACAAGCGATAACGCCTGTTTCGAGACTTACATTCTGCATTAAAAAACACAATTTATAAACCACAAAGCCAACATGATTATTGTTGGCTTTGCCGGTATTAGTGGGTCACTAAGTTGTTGCTTAAAAAATTATTTATGATCTTCATCTTGACTGATACGGCTAACAACCTTGCCCCCACATCGACCTTTGCCACTTAGCATTATCACGCTTGTTGTATGGTCTTACCGCGCCATTGACCACTTAGTTTCAAGAGTTAAAAGCGCCGCGATAGTCATTTTAGGTCTTAATGCTAATGTTAATTTACCGCTATTACATAGACTCTAAAACAATTTGTCCTGACCAGCCTGGATCAATTCAATGGGCAGTGGCATTGCACCATTAGTCCCTAAAACGGGTTAATGATGAGCGACCATCTAACCATTAGACAATATTATCTGGCAAGGTTACAGACTCATTGGTTGCAGCTAAAGCTAATTCACCAGGAGTGAAGAAAAACGCTTCGCCATCAGGAATATAAGTTTCATCACTCATTACAAGGTTCATGGCTTTTTGCATTTCTTCTTTCGAGACACTTAAATCAATGTAAGGCGCGGTATGATCTTCCACAGAAATACTCTAGGCTAAATTCATTACCTAGACGGATATCAACACTGACCCCTGAAATTTTGCTAACACTATCAGGTGTTGGCGAGATTTCAATCTGCCCTTGGCGAATAACTTACTTCTATATCTTTATTACTTTAATCTCGATTGCATTGTTCTTCTTGAAGCTTGAGTTTGTTATATCAAACAGGCTTGCTTTGAGTAACCGTTTAACATTTATCTCGATGAACATTCAAATCGATTGCCGTTCGTCGGTAAATTATTGTAGGGGTCTTATCACTCAACCACAATATTTGCTGTGGTTGGGCTACATATATCTAATTGCAGTATTACAATTGCGCAGCGACTTTGCGCGCTATACATTACCGATACCCCTGGCTGAATTTGTTTACCAGTGCTATTTTCATTTGATATACAACGACCGGTATCCGCATCTTCTCGTATACGGATATCGAGTGGTAATTAGCCAAATAACTGGGCTAGTAGCTTCATGGGCGATGCGCTTACCACTTACCCATCTCCAGAAAAATGGTGTGAATGATGTTTACAGTACTTTTTCACACTGGTGATGGCCTCATGTTTTCAATGACCGCCAGTGCCAATGGGCGTTTTGCTAGTTCAAACATCGCCATGCTTGCACTTGATGAAAAATCGGCTAAAAAGCAATATCTTTGCGGTGTGGTGATCACCGGCCAGCGCCAAGCGGCAGTGCCCTCTTGAGCTAATGTGAGTTGAATATCCTCCCGGTACCTGGGTGCCGTATCGACTGCTAAGATAGTCGGAAGTTCAGATTAATCGGTTTCGTTCAGTAGTTGTTTAAATCGCAAGAGCTCGCTTTAGCGGGACCACGCCATACGGTGGCATTAGCATCATCAACTAAAAAGCCAATTGACATCACGCTTAGGTGGTTAACTTCCAAGTGGTGTGATCAATTTGCCGTCATTAGATGTTGGCTTTGCGCCTTTCAATCCCAACATAGTGGGGATTGACGGGATACCATAGATATCGGCATCTAAAATCCCCGGCTTATGACAATGCCCTCCGCAATTTGACCATCGACTACGTTAACGACAGTTCATTAGATTTCCCGACACCGCCCCTTACCTGCACGATACAGCGAAAAAAATGGCGCACTGCGGTATTTGGTGTTTCATACGCTGGCTGTAATATGATGTTCAACATCCAGGCTGACCGAAGGTTGTTGCGCTAAGCTTCTACGGTTAAATTGTTCCACGCTCGGTATCATGCAACTCGCCATCGCAAGGAAAAGGTAACGATAGCTTAATAATAAGGTTTTTCATAGCCGTTTCGTCGATAGCGGCTAAACGGCTTCTGGCAAGCCTTGGGGAAAAATATCAGAACGATAAGTATCAAGAAAACCTTGGATAGTCACTTGTTGGTTTCAACACTCACTTCATTTTTAGAAAATAGTTTTTAGATAAGAAATTTGATAACATTTTTAAAACGCACTTTTATCCGCTCTTTATGACATAAAGACGATAATTCTTAATGAAAAGTAAT